>CAJPPE010000138.1 GCA_905372345.1 uncultured Treponema sp.
GTAAAAAAATATTACCTTGCAGTCCTTGACGGCGTTCCGCCTAAAACTAAGGGGAGAATAAAAACTTGTGTTTTTCGATCAAGTTCCGACAGAAGAAAATTTAGCGTTTCTGCCGATTTGTCAAAGGGAAAAATTGCCCTTTCAGCCTATAAGGTTCTGAAATCCGACGGAAAAATGTCCTTGGTCCTTTTTAGAATTTACACAGGCCGGACTCATCAAATCCGCTTACACGCCAAGTTTATGGGATGCCCCGTTGCAGGCGATAAGATTTACGGCAAAAAAAAGACAGGCCTTGTCAAAAAGGCCGGGCTTGAGAAAAAGACAGGCCTTGAAAAGTCCGGTATGCCGCTTATGCTTCATGCTTATAAACTGATAATTCCTGATACCGTAAATTCAAAAAAAGAATTTAAGGCTCCTATACCTAATGATTTTAAACAAATACTGATACGGGAGGCTCTATGTTAATTGATTGTAAATTTTCTTTTCAAGCTGAAGTTATTTTTGAAAATGAGGCCTATGCCGTTCTATATAAGCCTCGCGGAATGCCTACGGCTCCTCTTACGGAAGATGAAGAAGGAACACTGCTTTCTTGGTTTTTAAAAAAGTGCCCCGAAGCAGCGTCAGTAAAAGGAAAAAAAGATATTGAAGCAGGCCTTGTTCACAGGCTTGATACGGCAACAAGCGGCTTGGTTCTAATAGCGAAAACTCAAGAAAGCTATGATGCTTTAAATTTAATGCAAGTAAACAATTTGATAAAGAAAACATATGCCGCCTTTACGGATATTGATAACGAGTCGGATTTAAATGCCGATTTTTCACGCTTGAACATTCCGTACAGAATTTCAAGTCAGTTTAGAAGCTTCGGCCCCAAGGGTAAAAAAGTTCTTCCAGTTTTTTACGGTATGAGAGATTTTTGTTCTACCGGTAAAATGTATACGACCAATATTATCGATATAAACGATGCAGATGATTCGGCGCCGAGGGTAACCTGCACCTTGACTCAAGGCTTTAGGCATCAGGTAAGGGCTCATCTGGCTTCCATAGGGCTGCCTATTTACGGCGACCCTTTATACAACGGAAAATTCAAAGATTTTCCGCAGGAAAAAATAGAAGATCATTCTTATCCCTTGCAGCTTTACGCCGTAGGCCTTTCCTTTCCGGAACCTAAAAAAAACTTTAAGCTTGAGGACTCAAAAGACTATGTATCCTTTTTGCTTCAGCCGCCAGATAAAATGATCCTGTAATTAGAAGAGGCCGCTTTTTTTCTTTACATTCTATTATTTCGTTTTTTATTACAGCTTCATAGTCCGCATTTTTTTCTACCATACAGGAAGAATCTTTTAGCTCTTCTTGGAAAATTTTATAGCTTAAATCGGGATTGCTTTTTTTTGAAGCTCCCGGAATTGTAACGATGATCTTTGTAAAATTATCCTTAAAAAAAGGAACCATGTCCCTTACGTTTTTGTCTTCGGCACATGCAAAGATGAGAGTTCCTTTTTCTTTTACAAGCTCGGTATAGGTGCTCATGCACAGGGCAATGCTGTTTTTTGTATGGGCTCCATCTATTATAATTTCAGGATTATCCGAAAGAAGCTCAAAGCGGGCAGGGAGCCATGCCGATGCAAGCCCTCTTTCTATAACCGCCTCATCCATTTCGGGAAAAAGATATTTTACCGTACAGACTGCAAGGACTGCATTTTCCGCTTGAATCAGGTCAAGGAGTTTTAGGTTTGAGCTTATAGGTCTTTTAAAGAGACTGCCCAGCCTGCCAGAATTTTTAAATTCCATATTTATTTTTAAGCCCGCTTTTGAAAGACTGTAATTTACAGGTTCTTTTAGGATTTTGGGAATATAGAAAAAATCCGCATTCAGCTCAGCCGCTCTTTTTTTAAAGACCGCCAGCACCTCATCAGGCTGCTTACAGCAAAAGACCGGAGTGTTTTCTTTTATAATGCCGGCTTTTTCAAAAGCTATTTTTTCGAGGGTATCGCCTAAGTACTGGGTGTGTTCAAGCTCAATGGGGGTTAAAACGCAGGCTCTAGGTTTTAGGATATTTGTCATATCCAGCCTTCCGCCCATCCCTGTTTCAATAACCGCCCAATCCGTTTTTTGCATACTAAAAAGCAAGAAGGCCGTAACCGTAACTATTTCAAACCAACCGGGGTCTATCTCAGGCTCCTTTTTGAGTATAGCCTCAAAGCCTTCAACGATTTTTGTATAAGCGGCAGAGTAGGCCTCATCATCAAAAAAACTTCCTGCTTCGGTTATTCTTTCTCTAAAGTCCGATACATGGGGAGATGTATAAAGACCGGTTTTTTTTTCGGCTTCTTTTAAAATTGATGCAATCATGGTAGAAACGGAGCCCTTTCCCTTTGAGCCTGCAATATGAATCGATAAAAAATCGTCTTGAGGATTTCCGAAAAAATGAGCAAATTTCCGCATTTTTTTGAGGTTATCTTCATTTTTATTTGCATTCCGCTCATAATTTATAAAGGCATCAAGCCATTTACTGAATTCTTCGGTATTCATATAAGACCTCCGGGGCTTGGGTTCCGCATCAATGATGCTGTTCCGAGCTTCACCCTATTGCTAAAAAAAAGAATATAGAATATTATATATACATGTGTCAAGTTATTCTACCCGATAATTTAAAAGGTTTTAAGATTTATATGATCGGTATCAAGGGTACGGGAATGACAGCTTTGGCGGAAATTTTGGTTTCTCAGGGAGCCGTAGTTTCAGGAAGCGATGTACCTGAAAATTTTTATACTGATACTGCTTTAAAAAAACTTAATATAAAGATTTTTTCTCCCTTTTCTCCCGATAATATTCCTGATAATACAGGGCTTGTTATTTATTCGGCGGCCTATTCCCCAGATAATAATGAAGAAATGTATGTGGTAGAACAAAAAGACCTCCCTAAGATGTCTTATCCCGAGGCTATAGGGGCCTTGTCCCGTCATTCCTATTCTTGCGGTATTGCAGGCGTCCAAGGAAAGACCAGCACAACGGGGATTACGGGTTCTATCTTAAAAGAGTTAAAACTTCCCGTTTCGGTATTAGCCGGAAGCGTAATAAAGAGTTTCGGCGATTCATGCACAATGCTCGGCGGTTCAAAATACTTTGTTGCCGAAACTTGCGAATATAAAAGGCATTTTTTAAACTTTCATCCTAAAAAGATAATTTTAACGGGAATTGAATCGGATCATCAAGATTATTATCCGACTTATGAGTCTATTTTGACCGCTTTTTTGCAGTACATCGACAGACTTCCCCAGTTCAGCGAGCTATTTTATTGCGCAGATGATGAGGGTGCTTGTGAGGCTGCCCGTTTAAGTTTTTCGAGCAGGCCCGATCTTATCTTTATTCCCTATGGGGAAAAAGCTTCGGGCGATTATAAGCTGACTGTCTCAGGCGTACGGGACGAAAAACTTTATTTTTCTCTTGCAGGCTTTTCGGGGGAGTTTTATCTGCAAATTCCGGGAAAACATAATGCCTTAAATGCAGCGGCTGCAATAGCCCTTTCGGTCAGCCTTTTAAAAGAAGAATACGGCGAAATTTCGATGGCCAATATTTCTGCCATCAAAAAGGCCGTTTCTTCTTATGCAGGAGCAAAGAGGCGTACAGAGTTAATAGGTAAGGTAGAATCAAATGATATTTTGGTTTATGATGACTATGCCCATCATCCTACGGCAATTAAGTCGCTTTTAAGCGGTTTACGCCAATTTTATCCGAAAAGGAGAATAATTGCAGATTTTATGTCCCATACATATACCCGGACGGAAGCCCTTTTGGAAGAATTTGCTTCTTGTTTTGAAGATGCCGATATGGTGATTTTGCACAAGATTTTCAGCTCGGCACGTGAAAAATATCAGGGGCAGGTAGATGCTGATCTCCTTTTTAACCGCACAAAAAAATATCATAAAAACGTTTTTTTCTTTAATGAAGTTTTGGACGCAAAAAACTTTGTTTTAGAAAAATTAAGGCCGGGGGATATTTTTATTACGATTGGTGCGGGGGATAACTATGTTCTAGG
This sequence comes from uncultured Treponema sp., assembly GCA_905372345.1. GTDB lineage: Bacteria > Spirochaetota > Spirochaetia > Treponematales > Treponemataceae > Treponema_B. The sequence continues at coordinate 4,037 of CAJPPE010000138.1, forward strand.
TACCGAAATCTTAAAGGAGCTGAATGTTTAAATATGAAAAGTATGACGGGCTATGCCCTTACCGAAAAAGCCGAACCTAATTCCTTTATAAGTTTGGAAATAAAAAGCTATAATTCAAGATATTTGGATTTAAATTTAAATTTCCCTTTTTGGCTTTCTGCCCTTGAGCCTGTTTTTAGAGCTTACTTTTCTGAAAAAATAGCCCGCGGAAAGATTGAAGTTTCCCTCCATGTAAAGGATGCAGATATAGATGTAGATATCCTTACCAACACTAAGGTTGCTAAGGCCTATGCAAAGGCTATGAGGGAGGTGGCTGAGGCTGCCGGAATAAACCCCGAAATAGATATAAACCGCTTTTCCGAAAAGGACGGCGTAATCATTATAGAAAGAAATATAGATATTCCCGCTTGGGAAAACCTCTTGCTTCCCATATTTGAAGAGACCTTTACAAAATACGATAAGACGAGGCTTGATGAAGGCTCCATTTTAAAAAAAGATATTTTGGCAAATCTGGACAGGATTTACGCCTCGTTAAAGGTGATAAAAAAATATGCTCCTCAAATGGAAGAAATTTTTTGTCAAAATATTAAAGAAAGATTTACCGAGCTTTTAGGCAGCGAAATAAATGAACAGCGTATTATGCAGGAAGTTGCCGTAATGCTCGTTAAGTATACAATCAACGAAGAAATTGTCAGGCTTGAAGCCCATTGCAATTCTCTATCCCATGAGCTTAAAAAGAATGAGCCCATAGGTAAAAAACTCGACTTTATCTGTCAGGAAATAAATAGGGAGATAAACACTATAGGTTCGAAAAATCAGATGATTGAAATGTCTCAATCTATTATCGAAGTAAAAGATGCTCTTGAAAACATAAGAGAACAAAGCAGGAATGTAGAGTAGGTTTTATCGGAGAAAGTATGAAAAAGTCGTCTTTTAAAATCCCTGAAGGAAGAGAATTGAGAATTGCAATTTCCGGCCCCTCCGGCTGCGGAAATACTACGGTTTCTAGTTTAATAGCAACGACCTTAAATTTGCCCTGCATAAATTATACTTTTAAAAATATAGCTAAGGAGCTGGGCATTTCTTTTGAAGAGGTTCTAAAAAGGGCGCAAAAAGATTTTTCTTTCGATAAGATGGTTGACCAAAAACAGATTGAGCTTGCTTCTGCAGGTTCTTGTATTTTGGGTTCAAGATTGGCTGTCTGGCTTTTAAAGCAGGCTGATTTGAAGGTTTATCTAAAGGCTTCAATAGACGTACGTGCAAAAAGGATTCAAAAAAGAGAGGGTGGCGATATAGAAAAAATAAAGGCCGATACAGATTTGCGGGATATGGAAGATACACGAAGATACAAAGAGCTATACGGCAT
>CAJPPE010000139.1 GCA_905372345.1 uncultured Treponema sp.
TAATTAGAGTAATATCGATATATTTTTTATTTGTAGCAAAACGGTATTCCCACCCTCTCAACCGATTCTATTATACCGCCGCCGATGATATAATTGCCGGAATAAAAAACTGCGGCTTGTCCTTCGGCGACGGCTTTTTCAGGCTCTATAAATTCTACCTTAAATTTTTCCGTAGGTTTAAACTCCTCATTTTTAAGCGGAATCAATTTTGCCTTTTTCTTTTGTTGGCGGTATCGTGTTTTTACCTCAATATCGATTTCTTTGTCTATTGTTTTTTTTGAGATTATATTTACATCTGAGGCTGTGAGACTTTCGGCAAAGAGTTCTTCATCCCTGCCTACAGTAACCGTGTTCGCCTTTGCATCTTTTTTTACAACATAGACGGGATAACCCATTGCGATTGCAAGGCCTCGTCTTTGACCTATGGTATAATATTGAAGCCCTTTGTGGCGGCCTATTTCATTTCCCCTTGTATCAACAAATTTCCCTTCTTTAAAAGAATCCGCAGCAAGGGCGTTTATTACCCTTGTATAATCGTCATCTAGAACAAAACAGATGTCTTGGCTGTCGGGGCGGTGAGCATTTATAAGGCCTGCATCTTCGGCTATGCTTCTCACTTTTTCTTTGGTAAAATCACCTAAAGGAAAAATAGAACGGGAAAGCTGTTCTTGAGTAAGAAGAGCTAAAAAATAGCTTTGGTCTTTTTGAACATCCCCAGCCTGTCTTAGTAAAAATCTTTCCTCGCCTTCAATTTCGGTTTTTTCTATCTTTGCATAATGGCCTGTTGCAATTTTATCGAAGCCGTCCTTTAAGGCTTGTTCTAAAAAAAGGCCGAATTTTATTTTGCTGTTGCATATAAAGCAGGGATTCGGCGTTCTTCCTTGTTTGTACTCTTCTACAAAGTAGTCGATGATTTCAGCCTTAAAAGTTTCCCTCATATCGTATACAATGTGTTTTATACCGAGCTTGTCTGCAACTTTTTTTGCATCGTCAATATCATCGATCTGCTCTTTATAAATGCCTGACAGTTTCGGTAAAAGCTGCATCGTAAGGCCTGTAACATCATAGCCTTGATCTATCAATAGTTTTGCCGCAACAGCGGAATCAACCCCTCCGCTCAAACCAACAAGCACCTTCATCAAGATTAAAGACCTCTTAAAATTTCTTCGGGGTTTAAAATCATGGTACATCCCAGTTCGGCTAAATCCCTTTCAAGGGCAATACGGCTTTCGATTTTTTTTATGTTTATAATTTCAGCAGTCTTTGCAGAACCGATTATCCTTCTGTTTAACTCGGTACCGCAAAAAGAAACGGCATCAATTTTTATTTTTTCGATGTAGTTGTCAATAAAAATTTCGTTTTGATAAATCGGATCTTTTATATTTTTAATAAGAAAATCTTTTGCAAACACATGGAAGAATTTAAATAGATTGTTTTTTGCGTTTTCAAGCCAAGATAAAAAGTCCGTCCTTTGTTTTTCTTCATCAACAAAAAGAGGCGAATATTTTGCATAGCCTTGAGCAAAAATAAAATGAGCAAGGACATTTCCAAGGTCATAGGCTATAGGGCCGTAAAAGGCGAATTCGGGATCGATTATTTTTATCTTCGTTTCTTCATTTTCATTTTTTACAAAGATGGAGCCCGAATGTAGGTCCCCGTGAATAAGCCCTTGAGGATAGTTATTGAATTTTTCTTTTAAGACTGCAACCCTTGCAATGAGGTTTGAATCTTCATAAAACTTTTTTTTAAGCCAGTCGGCATTTTCGGGGAGCAAAATATTTCTTTGCCTTACATCCTTATAAGGATGCGTAAAAACCAAGTCTTCAGTAATATTACAAAGATCGGGATTATAAAATTTGGCTGCTGCTTGAAATTTTTTTTGATAAGCTAAAACCAAATCTGTGGAAGGCAGGCTTGTGTCCACAATAAACCGAGCAATCAGTTCTTCAATTCCGTAAAATATTTTTCCGGCCATTAATTCCATTCTTAAATTAGAATAAGAACCGATGTCTTCCATTATGATTGCAGCCATAACCGGATCGGCATAAATTATTTTCGGAGAAAAATCGGGAGCACTTTTGTTATACAGTTTTAAAACTTCGGCTTCACGGATGCTCCTATCCGGGTTTAAATATCCGTCGGGACGCACCCTTGTTTGAACATCAGCTTGTTTTAAAATAAGAGATTTTTTTGTATTCGTGTCAAAAATGCGGTAGACATAATTTATATTACCGTCCCCTATTTCTTCACAAACTAAATTTTCATTCGAATCAAAAAAATTACTGTGCTCAAAGACATAATCGATTATATCATCGCCTTCCATCTTGTAATGGGAACTAAACCGCATCCTGCCTCCGCTTTAATAATGTAAACCTATACCGATAAAAATTTCGGAAACAGGTTTGCCGTCACGTTTTGCATAACCGTCTTTATTTTTTATTTCTCTCAAATCATGCCCGTAGCTTATACGTGCATAAATACTTCTCATTTTTATCGGATACATTATTATTTCAAAGCCGCCTGAATACCAGCCGTGTTTTAGGTTGTAATAAGTATTTGATTCAGTATCATGAACTAAGGCCATATCCAAAAATGGTGTTATGTGCAGCTCAAAGCCGAAAAAGCGAGTCCATTCAACTCCGGTAATTTCTTCCCACTTAAAAACGCCTATTTTTATAGGTACATCAAAGTTAAAACTAAAGGCCGTATCTGTAGAAATTCTATTATTTAAAATACCTCGCAAAATTTTTCCGGTATGCTCGTTTGATGTTTTTCCGAATAGATTATAAAAAAAATCAAACCTGCCGTATAAACCAACTCGATCTAAAAAAGAATAAAAGCCCTTCGTTTCCAATCCAAAAGAAACATCTACATTACCTTTTTTATAAGTGTTATATTCATAGTTATTATCAAAACTTACCGTAAAGCCCTGTCTAAAATTATTTATCCAGTTTACTTTACCCATTCCAAAACTATGTGACCAATTAATGTTTAAGCCTTTTTTATTTTCCTTGGTAATTTTTGTGAATTTCCAATTACCGTTTATACCAAAAGAAGGAGTCCATGTGATTGTGCCTAATGTTTGATTTTTGTATATATCAAATGTCAGCGATGTATAAAATCCATTTTTAAGATAATAATCTTTTTCTAACGGAGAAGCAGAGACATTTATATCTTGAGTTATACCAGCCGTTAAAGTAAGCCAATCAACACCCAATTTATATGAACCACTTAAGCCTGTGCCGAAATCAAAGCCGAATTTTTTATCTTGATCTATGCTAATTCCCGCATTAGTATTCCAAAGAAGTTTAACATGATTAATATAGAAAGGTAATGTAAATTTAGACCCCAACTCGAAAGAAGATTTGCCGGCGTTATTTCTGTTATATATTAAATCCATTGTAAGAGGTTCAAGAGTTCCTAAAAAATTAAAATCTTTTAATTTAAGCTTAAACTCAAGCCCTTTGTTTGAATCAAAACTGGGGTAAGGAAGAGCTATGATATTCCATGTATCTTTAACATATATTTTAAGCTTTACCGGAGTAATATTATTTTGAGGCTCCAAAAATTCAAAAGTAATTTCATGGGACTCTATTGTTCTCATATTATTGAATTCAGAATTAAGCTCTGCAATATATGCATCAAATTCTTCACGTGAAGAAAATACTCTATTTTTATCTATAGGTATTTTAGCCGATAAAGGACCGGCCTTAGTAAAGCCTTTTATGCTGTATTCAACACTTTCAATCTTATAAGCCGTATTATTAGCCAATAGAAAATCATCAGATTGCTCTTCAGTGTTTTGTGCATAAAGACCAAGTACAAAAAAACAACATAATAAGACCGTTAAAAAAAATCGTTTGTGCATTTTATTCCGCCATAAATTTATTTTTTAATTTGGAATCATCTTCAATTATTTTTTGAGCATTCGATTCCATATAAGATTTAACTGAATCCGCTATTTCCTTATCATAAAGAGAAAAGATTCTTGCGGCAAGGAGGGCTGCATTTTTAGGCTCCAACACCAAGGCCGGAGAAATTCCCGAGGGCATTCTAAGAGAAGAATAAATGTCTGCTCCTGCAAAACTATCGGATGAAGGAGGACAGGCTATTGTAGCCCCCTTTACAAAACCGTCCACAAAGCCGGAAAGAGCATTACTTCTTCCTGCAATAGTAATATAAAGTTTCGGTCTATCAAGAGCTTCATATTCTTTTAGCATAGAAACAACATGCTCCGCCGTTTTATGGGCCGAGCCTATTCTTATAGCATATTCTATTCCGAAAACCTTTAACTCCGAAGCTATTTTTTCTGCATGGCCCATATCCGAAGATGAACCCATAAGTATTATTACAAGAGGTTTCACATTAAGCCTGCCTTTTTTAAGTTTTTTACTATGCGTTCTTCAACCGGATATTCTCCCGAAACAAATTTAGATTTTGTCAATTTTTCGTAGGCCGTGATATAAAGCTGAATAGCCTCATTCCAGACATTTTCATCGAGTTCGGGGATTTCTCCGTCGCCTCGATAGCCTTTTGCTGCATAGGCCATTCTTACAAATTCTTTATCGAAGTTTTCGGGCTCCTTTCCTTCCTTTAATCTTTGTTCGTAAGTATCGAGTTTCCAATAGCGTGAAGAATCGGGGGTATGGACCTCATCTATTAAAAGAATATTATTATCCTTATCTACACCGAATTCATATTTTGTATCTACTAAAATCAAGCCCGCTTCTTTTGCACTTTTTTGGCCGCGTGCAAAAAGGGCAAGGGACGCTTTTTGTACAAAGTCCCATTGTTCTTTTGACAGATAACCTTGCGAAACAACCTCATCGCAGGTAAGTCTTTCATCATGGCCTGTAGGGCCGCCCTTTGTGGTAGGAGTTATAATCGGCTTGGGTAAGGCCTGATTTTTTTTCAAGCCTTCAGGAAAATCATATCCGTATATATTTCTTTCACCTAAAGAATATCTGTACCAAAGGGCTGTAGATGTTACGCCTGTAATATAGCCCCGTACAATGACCTCTATCGGAAGAGGTTTTACTTCAGTTACGATAATGCAGTTAGGATCCGGACAAGATATTATGTGATTTTTGATTATATCCTTGGTATTCTCAAACCACCAAAGAGAAAGCTGGTTTAAAACCTGTCCCTTGTATGGAAGGGCTGTAAGAACCCTGTCAAAGGCAGAAATCCTGTCTGTAGTTACAATCAAGCGTTTCCCTTCTTCCGGCGAGTACCAATCCCTTACCTTTCCGGTTTGTTTTGAAGGGAGAGGCAAATTAGATTCTCTAAAAGCTGCATTTCGTGAAATCATTTTAAACTCCTCAGGTTAATTTATACCGGCCAAGTATATATG
>CAJPPE010000140.1 GCA_905372345.1 uncultured Treponema sp.
CAGTATATATTGTTGCCCTTGTGTGAGCCAAACATTATAACGCTTCCACTGTTTTTCTATTACTTCAGAAAAAAGTATTCATTCTTTCCCCTTACAATAACTCTCACTAAGATTATATAGCACTTTTACTATTAAGTCCAAGCATAAAAAAACAGATTACCGAGCATTCCCGATAATCTGTTTTTTAAAAATTCTTATATCAAATCTATTCGAGTAATCTTGCTTCAATTATCTGGCTGAATTCAAAGTTTTCGATTTGGAGATAGTAAGAAGCAACATCCATTAAGGCGGCCATCGGGGTAAGACCGACAATTTCGGTACCGACGACATTTACGCCATAGCGTTTTGCTTCCATTTTTACCATTTCATAAGATTGATAAAGAGAAGTTTTTGTGTAGTCGGTCATGTTCATTGAAACTTGAACAATCCCGCGCTCTGTAAGGTCTACACCCATTGCTTTTACAAAGCGCAAGCCTCCGCCTATATACCTAACTTTTTTTGCAATCTTATCCGCAATTGAAAGATCGTTTGTAGCTAAGTTTACATTAAAAGCAACGAGAGGCATTCGGCAGCCTACAGCCGTAACACCTGCAGATGGATGAATTTCAGTTCCACCGAAGTCGGGTTTCCATTCGGGCTGTTTTACCTTTTCAGCCATACCTTCAAACTGTCCCTTTCGGATATTAGAAAGGTTCTCTCTTGAAGGGGCTGATGCCGATTTTTCGTATAAAAATACGGGAATCTTGTGCTGCTCCCAGATGAGCTTTCCTACTTCTTTGGATAATTCGATACATTCTTCCATTGTGGAATTTTTAATAGGAATAAAAGGCACAACATCGGTAGCTCCCATTCTGGGATGGGCTCCCTCATGTTTGCGTAAATCAATGAGACTAGCTGCTATTCCGATAGCTTCCACTACGGTTTTTTTAAGCTCTTCAGGCTCACCGATTACGGTTACAACAGAGCGGTTATGATCTTTGTCGGATTCATAACCAAGCAATTTTACATTTTCCTTTCCGCGGAAGGGGGCTATAATCTTTTCCAAAACTTCAGGATCGCGGCCGTTACTAAAGTTAGGAACACATTCAATTATTTTGTTCATCATAAAACACTCCTAAGACCTTCAATGTCTCTCGCAAGTGTAGCACAAAAAAAACTCTTAGACAAGATAATAAGAACGGTTTATAATAATTATTGTATAGTGCATTTAGTATCCCCGTTGTATCTTGCCGTTAATCAATAAAAGATGTATACTCTACTTGTAAAGTAAGCATAACTTTAATACAATTTCGGAGGAACTATGAAATTTAATATTGCAAAAAAAGGCGGTGTAGCTGCCCAGTTGGTTTTTGAGGAGAAAATTGAAGGCGGCTATCTTAATCATTTGAAGGAAAAAGAATTATTTTCCGGAAAAGCGGAAGAGGTTTATTATACTCTCGACTCCAATCTTAAAGCCCAGCTTTTTATCGGTCTAGGTAAAGAAGAAAAAATTGACTTGGAAGTTTTAAGAAAAACCTTTTTTAAGGCAGCAAGTGAGATTTTAAAGAATAAAATAGAAGAAGTCGAGCTCAACATCCCTAAACTTAACAATCTATGTAATTATAAGATGGCTGAGGCTATTGCAGAAGGTATGCTACACGCCACCTACAAATATGATAAGTTTAAAAGCGATCGTAAAGAACAAACCAAAATTACGGTTAATTATAACCCCGAAAAAGGCAAGGAAGACAGAGCCGAAAAAGGTATAAACGAAGCTGTCAAGCTCATGGAAGCGGTTTTCTTAACCAGAGATTTGGTAAATCAGCCGGCAAATGTAATCTATCCTGAAACTCTTGCCCAAATTGCCAAAGAAAAACTTGAAGCAAAAGGAGTCAAGGTTACAGTCCACGGCAAAAAAGAAATTGAGAAGCTCAAAATGGAAGCCTTCCTCAATGTAGCCAGAGCAAGTACCAAAGAGCCTAAACTCATCGTTATGGAATACTACAATAATCCCGGCTCCAATGAAAAAATAGCTCTTGTCGGTAAGGGCTTAACCTATGACAGCGGCGGATACGCAATTAAACCTGCTACAAGTATGGTTGATATGTTTACGGATATGGGAGGCTCAGGTACGGTCATCGGAGCAATGCACGCACTGGCCGACCTCAAAGCAAAGGTAAACGTTGTCGCTGTTGTTGCTTCTTGCGAAAATATGATTTCCGGAGACGGCTACAGAAACGGCGATATTATCGGTTCAATGAGCGGTAAAACCATCGAAATTATTAACACCGATGCCGAGGGTAGATTAACATTAGCCGATGCCGTTTATTATGCTACCAACAATTTGGGAGCTACCAAGCTGATTGACCTTGCAACCCTCACCGGAGCCTGTGTATCAGCTCTTGGAGAACAGGTCAGCGGTGCAGTTACAAACAATGATGAGTTCTTTTCAGAACTTGTTAAGGCAAATGAAAGAGCAGGTGAAATTGTCTGGAGAATGCCCGCTATCGAGTATTATAAAAAAATGAACGAATCGAAAGTTGCAGATCTAAAAAATTCGGGCGGAAAGTTAGGCGGAATGATGACGGCCGGTCTATTTGTCGGTTCCTTCCTTGCAAAAGAAGATATCCCATGGATTCACATTGATATAGCCGGAACGGCCTACATTACCGAAAAATTCGGCTACTTAAAAGAAAACGCTACAGGAACACTTGTAAAGAGTCTTTACTATATGCTAAGTAAAGAAGCTTAAACAGCTTTTACTCATGCCGCAGGGACGCAAATATCTTTCCTGCGGCATTTTTATTGTAATAAGGAGAATTATGATATGAGTACAAAAAACTTACTTGATGGTGTAGAAGATACATTATATATCCCGCTTGCAGCAAGAATATATGCATCTGAGAAATTCCCTAAATTTTTCTATGATGAAAAAGCATTGTCATTAAAACAATATATACCGACGGATAACATAGAAAAGAATACTACCGAATATTTTTATATGGCTAGTGTTTGCAGACAACAAACAATTGATAAAAAGGTAAAAAAATTTCTTGAAGAAAATATTCAAAGCGGCTTAGAAACCGCCTATAATCGTATCAATAATGTTAAATCTAACTTTTATCAAATAGATTTGCCTAACGTTATAGATACCAGAAAAAAAGTATTAGGAAATGCAGATAATGAAAAGTTGATCTCAGGAGATATGTTTACTCTTGATTGGGTAAAAGAAATAGATACATCATTGCCGACTATGATTGTTGTTTCGGGAGTATATCAGTACTTCGATGAAGGTAAAATTATAGAGATGATAAAAAAAATGAAGTCTTTAATTCTTAAAGGAGAATTGGTATTTGATGCAACAAATTCTACCGGATTAAAATTAGCTAATAAATATGTTCAAAAGACCGGTAATGTTAATGCTAAGATGTATTTTAGTGTCGATAATCCAAAGGAATTTGCAAATATTACTGATACAAAACTTATAGAAGTTGATGGATTTTTTGATGGGGCATTAAAACATTGTGGGGGATTAAAATTCCTAACCCGAATATATATGTATTTCGCCGATAAATTGCATAGAACATTGGTTGTTCACTTAAAATTCAATTAGGGTTGAATGTAAGAGGTTTTGATACATATTCCTATGTCTAATTTATCTAATAAACACTTCCCACAGTGCTGTAAAACTACCCCTCATCTCTTTGAAAATTAACCTTAAATAGTATATAATATAGTTATGAATCAAGATAGGGTTAAAGAAATTTTGCTTGAGACGGCGGATACGGAGCTTGAGTTTTCTGTTGTTTTTACGGGAAAGAGCAGCAAAAAGGTAAACGGGCTTTATAAGCCGGACACGCACGAAATTATTCTTCATAATAAAAATTTTGCAAATGATAATGAACTTATTTACACAGCTGTGCATGAATATACTCATCACAAGCAGTGTGAAAAAGAGGGCGGTTTTTATTCGACGCGAGTACACAGCCCCAAGTTTTGGACGCTCTTTCACAGCCTTTTGGCTGAGGCCGAAAAAAAAGGTTTTTATAAAATTACTCTTGAGGAGTCGCCCGAGCTTTTGGAATTAACCGATGAAATCAGACAAATTATAATGGTAGAAGACGGTAAACTTATGAAAGAACTCGGCCGCCTGCTGGGAAAGGCCCGGCCTCTTTGCAAAAAAGCCGGTGTAAGGTATGAGGATTATGTCGATAGGGTGCTCTGCCTTCCGAGGGCATCCGCAACTGCTATCGAAAAAATCAGTGCCTACGATGTAAACCCTGCCATCGGTTATGAGGCGATGAAGTTTGTGGCCAATATAGGCAATGCGGAAAAAAGAGCTGAGGCAGAAGAAATGTTTTTAAATAAGACAAGCCCTGCAACAGTCCGGGGTACAATTTCTAAAAAGAAAGAAGAAGACCCGCGGCGCACCTTAGAAAAAGAAAAGCGCCGTTTGGAAAAAACCATTTTAAGTCTTCAGGCTCGGCTTGAAACCGTCGAAAGCAGGCTTGCCAATATGCCGATAAGCCCCTTTATAATCGCAGTGATTTTTTCTATCTTTATGTCCTTACCTATGATCGGACAAAACTCTAATCCGATTCCGATTCCGTCCGTGCCTCCTATCCCCGGTATGCCGGAAATTCCTAAACCAAATACAATAAACCCTGTAATACCTCAAGCTCCGACTGCCCCGGAATTTTTAAAAACAACCAATCAGCCTAAGACTGAAAAAACCGTCGCAAGAAAAAAAATAAGCCCTGCCGAAATGATAGAACGCTTAAACTCAAGCCAAGACGGTGCTTTTGCAAAACGGCTTATGGGTACCCTCATCGAAAATGACGATCAGGGCTTTGATGTTCTAAACAAAATTATTGAGGAACTTTCAAAGGATAATTTACAAGGATTCCCCATTCAAACCGTAGAATCCAAAAATAAAAAAAACGTTTTAATAAAGAATTTTAATTTTAACGGAAAAAATATGCTGGAAGAATTCGGCTCCTTTGCCGTGTCCGGAATAACGGCCGATAAAAGTTTTTTTATGGCAGCAGAATCAAAGGCTGCGGCAGCAGGTCAAAAAAACGGAGAGCGGTTGTATATTTTTGCAAAACGGAACATAGCCGGAACCTACAAGCTCTTTGTAGAAATAGAACAAGACAGCAAAAATCACAGCTCTCTGTTTTTTAAGTTTTTTAAAAACTCTCCCTTTGATGCAAAGCTTGACCAAAATATTTTATTTTCTCAAATAAAGACCGATAGACTTGATTTGGATGCGGTTTTTGACCTAACCGCAGAGTAAGGGTAAACTATACAAACATAAACTTATGTAAAAAAATAAAATGGAGAAAAAAAAGA
>CAJPPE010000141.1 GCA_905372345.1 uncultured Treponema sp.
CTATAAGAATTATAGAGAGGTATATATGAAAAATATAATTTTACAAAAAAACCGCGAGGATTGCGGAGCTGCATGTATTGCAAATATATGCAGACATTATGGGAAGCCTATCGATATAGGCAAGATAAGAAGGCTGTTTCAAAGCGGATCAAGAGAAAGTTCCGGTCTCGGTATTATTAATGCTGCCGAAACCTTAGGTTTTTCATGCCGAGGGGCTGTTTCTGAATCAAAAGAGATTCCCAAAGACATTCCCATGCCCTTTATTGCTCACACTATGATGGGGAATGATAACCACTATCTTATCGTTTGTAGATCGGATTCAAAGTATGTTTATTTGCAGGATCCTTCCGAAGGATATAAAAAAATAAACATAGAGATTTTTCAAAAAAATTGGACGGGTGTGTTTTTTATACTTTTGCCCCATCCGGATTTTTCAGACAAGGGTTCTTCATCAAAGGGTTTAACCAGATTTCTGCCTATTTTAAGGTCTCACAAAAAGATATGCGCAGAAATTTTAATTGCGAGCGTTATTTTATCTTTTTTGGGCATTATTAGTGCGTTTTATTTTAGGTTTTTGATTGATGAAGTGCTAAGTTCCAATTTAAGAGAGACTCTTACCGGTTTTTCGGTAGGTTTTTTGGGTGTAATTATTTTTAGAAGCCTTTTGGGCTTGGCCAGAAATCAGCTGCTAATGAGTATGAGTTATAAGATTGATACGGTTTTGGTGTATCGATATTTTGAGCATATTCTTCATCTGCCGATGCGCTTTTTTACCGGAAAAAAGACCGGAGAGCTTGTTGCAAGAATGAACGATACGGTTACGATAAGGCAGGTTATTTCCGCTACGGCCTTGACCGTTGTTTTAGACTCCTTGATGCTTATTTTCGGAGCAATATTTTTAATTTCTCTCGGTTCCAACTTACTTGTTGCAGCCCTTGTGCCTGTGGTGGTAAGTTCGGTTTTGGTATGGTTTTATGCAAGGCCTTATCAAAAAATGATAAGGGCCAGAGCCTCTGCAGAGGCGGAAAAACACTCCTGTATTGTCGAAAGCCTAAACGGAATAGCTACAATCAAGGCCTTGGGAGCCGAATCTAAGGCCCTTGAAAGAGCCGAGTTTAAAATCGTAAATGCCATCCGAAAGGGTATCAAACTTGCATCTTTTTCCAATTATCAAAACAGCCTCCAAAATTTTATCGGAAGATGCGGAACCTTGGCTATTTATTGGCTTGGAAGTTTAAATATCTTAAACGGTTCAATGTCTTTAGGCCAATTAATTTCCTTTGTCATCCTTTCGGGCTATTTTTTGGATCCTCTTGCAAGACTTTTAACCCTTCAGCCCCAGCTTCAAGAGGCCTATGTTGCAGCAGAAAGGCTTGCCGAAATCTTTGATGAAAAAACCGAAGAAAATTTAGATGATGGAAAAATCGAATCGGATGGTCTTGCTGGCAAAATCGATATAAAAAATTTATCCTTCGGCTATGATATTCACTCAAAGAATTTGAAGAACATAAATTTAAGTATAAATCCCGGGGAAAGGGTCGCCTTCGTCGGTTCTTCAGGTTCCGGCAAGACCACCCTTGCAAAGCTTTTGATGAAATTTTATTCTGCACAGGAAGGGGATATTTTTGTAGACGATATAAACCTAAAAGACTTAAAAAACGATTCTTACCGTAAGCAAATAGGCTATGTTCCTCAGGATATTTTATTGTTTTCCGGTACGATAGCGGAAAACATAAACTGGAGTTCGGGAAACGGCGATTATAGACGGATGATGACCGCTGCCGAAATATCGAGAGCTGCTTCCTTTATCGAGTCTATGCCTAATAGGTACAATACCCTTGTCGGGGAGCAAGGCACCACCCTTTCAGGAGGAGAAAGGCAGCGTATAGCTATTGCCCGCATTCTTTTGCATAACCCCTCCATGCTGATTTTGGATGAGGCTACTTCCGCCTTAGACGGAATTTCGGAAGCAGAAATTTTGAGTACCCTCAAAGAAATCAGTGCAGGCCGTACTTCGATAATCATAGCTCACAGATTAAGCTCTATCAAAGACTGCGATAAAATCTTCGTGTTTGATAAGGGGGAAATAGCCGAGGCGGGAACACACGCAGACTTGCTCGAAAAAGATGGGGTTTATTCAAGATTATGGGAAACACAAAATAACGTAGAGGAGGTTGTAGCATGAAATCCATTTTATATGTTGAGGATTTAACTTATACAGGAGAGGTGCTTCAAGAACAAAAAACGGGAATTTTCAGTTCCGTAATTTCAATTATCTGCCTTTTGGCTCTTTGTACCGCTGTTTGGCTTATTCTAGGAAAAAAGGAAGAAGTTGTAAGGGCAGCAGGAATGGTGCGTCCTATCGAAAACCTTTCCTTTGTAAAAGCTTTTACGGCAGGAAAAATACAAAACATTCACTTTACTTCAGGTCAGCACATCGAAAAAGGAGACCGGCTTTTAAGTATTGACGATACGGTTGTCCAAAAGGAAAGGCAGAATCTTGAGGCTCTGATTCTTAAAACCGAGCAAAAAATTAGAGATGCTGAAGCGTGTATTAAAAGTGCTGAAAAAGATGTAATGCTTGTACAGCCTGAAAGAGCAATAGCCTATAAACGTATGAAAAATTACTTTTTAACTAAAACTAATCTGGAAAAAGCTTTGAAGCTAAATTCCCAATTACTTGAAGAAGAAAAGGCTCTTCCCGACTTTAGTTTAGCAAGTAAAAAACTTGAAGTTCTTAGTTTAAACATTGAAAAAAATAAAAGTGATTTGGAGCAATACAAAACTTCTTTTTTCCATGCTCTTCTCAGCGAAAAAGAAACCTTGGAAATTCATAAAGAAAATCTGCAAACTTCTCTTTTTAAAGTAAAAGAAAGCTTAAAACTTTTTACAGTCTATGCTCCGATTTCGGGCGAGGTGCAGGAAATTTCATCTCTTAACTGCGGGGATAATGTTTTTAGCGGCCAAGAAATATTAAAGATTGTACCTTCCTCAAGTGAAAACATTAGGGTTGTGTTAAGACTGCCTTCTTCAAAGGCGGGGCTTGTAAGAGAGGACATGAAGGTTCGTTTAAAATTTCCGGCCTTTCCACACCACGAATTCGGCAGCCTTGACGGGCAAGTGGAAACCATCCTTCCCGATGTTTTTTTGGGAGCAAAAAGTTCCGAATATGCCGTCTTTGTAAAATTAAATGGTAATACCTTGCCGGACAAAAAGGGTATGGCTCATTTTTTAAAAGTCGGATTGGATGCCGAGGCATCAATAATCACCGAAACAGGGTCTATCCTGTCATTTATACTAAAAAGATTGGAGGTAAAATGAAAAAGTTTGTATTAAATATAATTTTTAGTCTTATTTTATTTTATGTTCATGCTGAAACAAAAACGCAAGTCGGGATAAACGAGTTTTTTGACAAGTTAAATCCCCTAATCGAAAAAAGTCAACAATATAAAAAAATGGAATTGAGTTTTAAGCTGAATGAGATGAGTCTGCTTTCGGAATTTGCAAGCTGGATGCCTTTTCCATATCTTGATTTAAATACTTCCGTTTCAGGTGCGAAGAACGATAAGCACTATAACGGTCTTGATATTGCTGCATCCTTAGGGATCAGTCAAAAGCTTCCTCTGGGAATGAACCTTAATCTTACAAGTAAGCAATCATGCGGAATCTTTTTCGACCATAAACCGGACTATTCCTATAAATTCAGCTCTTCTGCCGGCTTAAGTGTTCCGCTTTGGTTTATGGCTCCTTCTGCCTTGCCTGATTTTATAAAGCAGGATTTCGGTCTTTATCAAAAGAAAAGGCGGCTTTCCATGCTAGAAAGAGATAAGAATAAAAAAGCCTTGATTATTAAAATGATTTCGGCGATAGGCTCGGAAAAAATCTTAAAGAAAAAGATAGAACTCCTGAAAAATGTACAAAGTTGGAACATCGAAGAAAAAGAGAAAAACGAAATTTTGTTTTCGCAAGGAAAGCTTTCCGTCTTGGATTTTTCTGAAAAGAACAAAAAGATTCGGCAAGAGGAAATTTTACTGTTTCAAACCGAACAAAGCTATGAAGTTCTTATGGGCGAAATAGAAGCTATGGGTTTAAGCTTTAGTGATTTAAACGAGGATATTGATTCTTGGCTTGATTTTTTTGAAAAATTTGCCTTTTATCTTCAAAGAGAAGCATCAGCCGGGGATGAGTTAAAACTTTTACAGCATGAGATTTCGTGGATGCAGTCGGCTAGAAATTTTAATAATAGTATTCCAAAGTTTTTTTTCTCTTTCGGTGCTGATGTGCTTCCTTCGAAAGGCTCTTATCAGTCTTTTCCGGCTGCCTTTACGGGCTATTGGAAGGATAATCCTAGGCTTAAATGGTCGGTATCCATGAATTTAAGGATAAATCTTTCTCCATTGCATGATGATTTTAGGCTGAATAAAAACTTTACAATTTTAAAAGAAATCAACTCTTTGGATGAGGCTTTTTTAAGACACAGCCTTGAAGAAGAAAAAAACAAAGGATTAAAAAATATAGAAAAATCTCTGTTTACATCCGAAATATCAAAGTCCGCCCTTGAAATTCAAAAAAAGTACTTTACCCTTGCCGCAGAGCTCTATAAGCAGGGAAAAAACAGTATTCACGAATTAGATGCTGCAAAAAACCTCTTAAAAGAAACCGAAATAAATTATTATGTTGAAAGGTTTTCTCATATTTTGAACGTTTTGCAGATTTATAACTTTTAAAGGTGCCGGAATTTTTAAGTTTATTCGTGCGGAGGGGTTAATACCCCGACGCTTGCGTCGGGGTTGTTGATTCTTTAAAATCAGGCATTCTTTCTTTTTAAGGAATGTCTGATTTTATTTCTAATTTCGTTAAAATTCCATGTCAAGCTATTGACAAAAAATACTCGATTTGATAAAATGCTTGAACCTATTTTGTTGGCATTTTGCTCCTGTAGCTCAGTCGGCAGAGCACAACCATGGTAAGGTTGGGGTCAGCAGTTCAATTCTGCTCGGGAGCTTTTCGGAAACAATGACCTAGAATTTTGCGGAGGGTAAAGTAATGGCTAAAAAGACAGCTGTAGAGCTCATAGCTCTTCAATGCAGCGAATGTAAGAGAAGAAATTATACTACATCTAAGAACAGAAAAAATGTTCAGGGTAAACTTGAATTGATGAAGTATTGTTCTTTTGATCGCAAGCATACATTGCATAAGGAAACAAAGATAAAGTAGTCGAATAAGTCCGTGCCGGTAGGCTGCGGGCTTCAATTAGGTCAGTAGCTCCAATGGTAGAGCGTCGGTCTCCAAAACCGAATGTTGAGGGTT
>CAJPPE010000142.1 GCA_905372345.1 uncultured Treponema sp.
ATTCAGCCTTACTGTTTATCTGCCGACATCCATGGCGGACTTTGAACATCTTATCCTATAACTAAGTATCTTTGCATAAACAACCTTTAAATTTCGCTCAGAATCTTTATTTCCTAACTCAACCAACGGATTGGCCAGAAACTTTGTAATAATGCGGGATTCCAAAGGACTGCAAGTCCTTTGGCAGCGCGAGGGAAAGAGAAAGGGTTAAAGGGGAAGGGAAAAACCACCGCTCTGAACGGGGGGGGGCCTTTCCCCTTTCAAAGGTTATAATAAACGCAGAAGCCTTTGATGACACTGAGGACAAAGAATTAAAAGAATTTTTAGAATACCTTAAAACAGGTAAGGTGAAAAGTGAATTCACAAGGAGGATAGAAGAAATGATACAAACAGTAAAACAAAACGAACAAGCAAGGCAAGAATACAGGTTAATGTCTACTTTTGAGATGGACGCTAGGTATAAAGGTTTCTCGGAAGGCTTAAAGCAAAAATCAATAGAAACAGCTAAAATATTAAAACAGTTGGGAGATTCGACACAAAAAATTATGCAGGTTACAGGCCTTCCAGAAGCAGAAATTGAAAAATTATAGTTTATTGCCCCCCGCCATTTATTACATATCACCCTTCGATTATAACAACAGCGGCGGCGGTTGTTTTTTCGTGAGTTAGTGAAAGATGAATAGCTGCCCCGCCCTTTTCTTTTAAGGTTTGCAGAGCAGTGCCGGAAAGTTTAAAAAAAGGCCGGCCTGTTTTATCGTTTACAACGGCTATATCTTTTAGCTCTATCCCTGCGAGGCCTGTTCCAAGGGCTTTTCCAAAGGCCTCTTTTGCTGCAAAGCGGACAGCCAAAGAACGGGCTGCACCATCTCCCTTGGAAAACACATATTCAAGTTCTTCTTTATTAAAAAACCTTTCAAGGAGCTTTTTATCGTTCAGCCATTTTTCGAGACGGGAAACTTCAACTATATCTATGCCGAGACCGAGTATCATCTTATTCGGAAGTCTTTCCTTCCTTTATCTTGACTTCAAACTGAATATTTTTAGGATTTGCATCTATAAGAGAAAGCTTTCCCGGAATGACGGCTTGAACCGGCAAGCTGTACACGCCGGGCTTTGTTATATTGCTGCAATTTACTCTCAAAACATTTTCAGGCGGAGTCCATGATGAAATTACTGATTTAGCACCTCTGACTGTTACATTACCGGCAGATATATCTGAAACGACCTCAAATCTTTCATCTAAATTATCAAAATATAAATTAACTTCGCCATAGGTTTGAACACTTACTATTTCCCGTATCTTAATCGAATAGGCAATTCTGGAAGTTCCTATCACGGAAACAAGAGGATTAGACGCAAATATATCTACATAGCCTGAAAATCCCGTTTTGCGGTTATCTATTTGTACACTGTTTGTCAGCATTTCTTCTATTTTGGAAACGGCAGAGTGCGGGCCCTTTATTTCTACTGTAGCAGGATCCACATCTCTTTCATAAACCTCATAATTTTCTGCCGGAACGCCACCCAGATTTAAGCGGACATTAACCCTCTTAGATAAACTCTCCTCAAGAGTTAATTTTATATCGGAAGGGTCAACTTCAACCTCAAAATCCGTAACATCAGACGCAAAGCCCTTTAGTTTAGCCTGTATGGGGATGCGGTACTCTCCGGGACCGCTGATTGAAGATAAATCCATATAGGCTGTGATATGCTCTTCCATAATCGGGGCTATTACGGTTGAATCTCCCCAAACCGAAACTTTAACCAGTCTCGGAATATTCACAGCCGGAACCAGATCTCCCGAATTTTCTATAACTAGAGGAGCATAAAAATATTTTTTTTCTAAAAGGCTGCCCTTATATAATTGTACCAAAACTATAGCAAGGGCAAAACTTATAACCTTTGCAAGCCAGTTTTCCGCTAAACGGTCAAAAATTTTTCTAATTTTCATCTTGTAAGGCCTCCGCTAAATCCAAAGATTCTTCTTGAGCAAAATATTTTTTTATTTCCAAAAGCTGCTCAAGCTGGGCTACAACTTCATCCGCACTTAAATCGTAATAAAGATGGGAATCATAGGCAAGGCTCAAGGCTCCTGTTTCTTCGGATACGACAAGAACGACTGCATCCGTTTCTTCGGAAACACCTATTGCCGCCCTGTGCCGCGTTCCAAAGCTTTTTCTTATATCCTGCTGTTCCGAAAGAGGAAGAAAGCAGCCGGCAGAAATTACCATTCCGTTTTGCACAATGGCAGCTCCGTCATGAAGAGGGGTATCATGCCCGAAAATCGTAACCAAGAGGCTGGATGAAAGCCCTGCGTTAAGCTTTGTCCCCGTATCGATAATATCCTTTAAATTATTCCGGCGCATAAAAACTACCAACATTCCCCGTCTTTTATCGGATAAGATTTCGGCAGCAGTAACAACCGAGTCGATATGGCTGTGGTTTGAGTGCTTTCCGGTTCTGAGCCAATTGCTCTGTCCTATCTTTAAAAATATTTTACGAAGTTCGGGCTGAAATACGATGGCTACACCTATAACAAGTCCCGGTCCCAAGGTATTTAAAATCCACAAAAGAGTTTTAAGATTAAAAATCATGGCAACTGCATAAATGACCAATATCGACATTGCGCCCTTTATAAGCTGAATTGCCTGAGTTTTTAATAAAATTTGATAGGCCTTATACATCAAAAAAGCGAGTAAAAGCACATCCAAAACAGGCCTTAGATATGAAGAATAAAAAGCCATAATGTTTCTAATAAATTCCATATCCTAATTCTCCTTTACCGGAATAGCGGTAGAAGCCGAAACGGTATGAGTCTCGGTAAAAAGCGAGTCTGCAGTTTGTACTATGTGTTCAGCCGATACACCTGCACCTTTAAAAATTTCAGAGCGGGTACCATGGGGGAAGAACATATCTTCAAAAGCCAATACCGCAGTTTTTTTCTTTTGCAGCCCGATGTTGTTGTTTGTAGACCCGGTCTTGTTACTTGTAGACCTTAAAACAAGGGATTCCAAATATGAGCTTAGACTGCCTATCTTCATACCGTCTTCTACAAAAAGAATATATGAGTAGTCTTTTGTAATGTTTAAAAAATAGCTTTCGTCTATAGGTTTTGCAAATCTCACATTATAGATATCAGTAAAAAGGCCCTTATGAGCAAGAATTGCAGAAGCCTCTTTAACTTCATTGTACATTCCTCCGGTACAGACTATTAAAATGCGGCTCTTATCGGAATTCTTTATAAGTACTCCCCGTCCGTTTTCTATGCTTTGAGAAAACTCTGGGATTTCTTTCGGACAGTCGGCCTTAGGATACCTTATCGCTATAGGATTATCCTGCATAAGAGCCCAAGAAAGCATCAGCTCCAGCTCTTTTTCGGATGCGGGGCAAAGAATTGTCATATTCGGAACGGGACGCAGCAGGGCTATGTCAAAAAGCCCCTGATGGGTTTCTCCGTCGGACGGAACGGGGCCTGCTCGGTCTATAGCAAAAATCACGGGCAAATTTTGTATTGAAGTGTCATGTATAATCTGGTCTATTGAGCGTTGTAAAAAGGTACTGTAAATTGCCGTAACAGGCTTAATTCCGGCTGAAGCGAGGCCCGCTGCAAAGGTAACGGCATGGCTTTCGGCAATACCTACATCAAAAAATCTTTCAGGAAATTTGCTATGAAATAGAGAAAGGCCTGTTCCGGATTCCATTGCTGCCGTTATAGCTGCAATTTTCGAATTCTTTTCGGCGGCTTTTACCAAAGCCTTTCCAAAGGCTTGCGTAAAGGTAATCGCATCATTTTTTTCTACCTTGCCGTCTGCAATGTTAAAGGGCCCGATCCCATGAAAGGCAGCAGGATTTATTTCCGCCAAGGGATAGCCCTTACCCTTTATGGTTTCTACAAGCATTACAACGGGGCTGTTTAATTTTTTTACGTTTTTTAAAACCTTTTCAATTTCTCTCATATTGTGGCCGTTTATGGGGCCGACATATTCGAAACCGAAATCAACAAAGATATTATTCTTGTAGAATATCCCCTTCATTCCTCTTTTTAAACGCCAAATTATGGAATTAAGTTTGTTTCCTACAAGGGGTATTGAACCCACAGCCTTGTCAAAGAGGTACTTAAAACGCTGGTAGCCTTCATGAACCGTAAGGCGGCTCAAGTACTCGGAAAAAGCCCCCGTATTTTTGCTTATGGACATTTTATTGTCGTTTATTATAACTATTAAATCTTTTTTTAATTCTCCTGCATTGGAAAGAGCTTCAAATGC
This sequence comes from uncultured Treponema sp., assembly GCA_905372345.1. GTDB lineage: Bacteria > Spirochaetota > Spirochaetia > Treponematales > Treponemataceae > Treponema_B. The sequence goes on from CAJPPE010000142.1 coordinate 4,266, forward strand.
CATTCCGCCGGTCATAGCACCGTCACCTATAACGGCTATAACCTTTCCGGAATCCTTGTTTAATCTTTTTCCTTCAAGAATACCTAGGGCTGCAGAAATTGAAGTTGAAGCATGGCCGGTATTAAAGGCATCGTGAACACTTTCTTCTCTTTTTGGAAAACCGGAAAGACCTTCCCAAAGGCGTAAGGTAGAAAAGCGGGATTGTCTGCCTGTTATCATTTTATGCGTATATGACTGATGACCGACGTCCCAGACAATAGCATCATGGGGACTTGAAAAAACCCTGTGAATCGCAAGCGTAAGCTCTATTACACCCAAATTGCTTGCAAGGTGGCCGCCGTTATGGCCTACTACGGTGAGAATTTCTTTTCGTATTTCCACAGCGAGGTCTTTAAGTTCATCATAGGAAAGGAGCTTTATATCCTCGGGGCCTTTTATTTTACTTAATAAGCTGTTTTTTGTCATTATATTCCGCTCAAATCTAAAAAAAAGGGGCTTCAAAGCTGAGCCCCCCTTCCGTTTAACCGAAAGCTATAGATATTTGAACAATTAGGGGTATTCCCTCCCAATTTATTTCTTGTTCTTATGTCGATTCTTTCTAAGCTTCTTCTTTCGTTTATGCGTCGACATCTTCTTTCGTTTTCGTTTTTTTCCGCAAGGCATTCCGGCTCTCCTTAAATAAAATAGTATAGACTCAATAATATTACAAAATAGAGAGCTTGTCAAGACTAATGCCCAATTTTTACCGGATATTTTTTAACGGATAATCTAAAATCATCTGCAAGTCTTTCTGCGGGCTTCCTTGACATTGATAAGTATTTGAATGTAATATTATGGCATAAATATTTTTATTTTGAGTAATATGCAAAAAAATCAATATCAGGCGGAGCTTTTTAAAAACCGCCTTCACAAAAGATTTAAACATTTGTCAAAGTGGGCAAAAAGGGAAGGCGTTTTTGCTTATAGGCTCTATGACAAGGATATACC
>CAJPPE010000143.1 GCA_905372345.1 uncultured Treponema sp.
GTTCAATCATATTTAAAAAATTTTCTTTTGCGTTTTTTTCTGCGCAATTTTTAAAATAGCCCCATATGTGCTGAAGAGAATTGATTACTTCTTTTGGGTTTTCTTCAAGTTTAATGGCGTGATCAATTAGGAGCTGCACTTCATCAGGGGCTATGTCTTCTTTTTTTAAAAGCTCTCTTATATCCTTATAAATTTTTTGAGACTTGCTTAAAACCAAATACTTGTTTTGCGCCCAGAGCTTTTGGCTGATTTTTTTATTATTATTCATTAACCGTATCTTTAAATCCTAACTATAGCATGGGATTCATTTTTTTTCAAGTATTTTTTCACAACAGCATTTTTTCACAAAATTCCATATTTTTGTATATAGTTTCTCCGATTGACAAAGGCTTCTATAATAAATAAAATTAAGGCCGATGAAAACAAATAATTTGATAAGCAATTTTCACACCCATACTTATTTGTGTAAACATGCTGAAGGGAAGCCGATCGATTATGTAAAAGAAGCAATAAAGGGCGGCTGTTCAGCCTTAGGTTTTTCGGACCATTGTCCATATCCCGATTCTTCTTGGGATTATTGCCGTATGGGGGAATATGAGGTAAACCTCTATAAGAGCATGGTTGAAGAAGCTGCCATTGATGCGCCTTTTCCCGTATATTTCGGTTTTGAATGCGAGTGGCATCCACGCTATAAGAGCTGGTATAAGGATTTTTTGAGGGAGGAACTGAAGTCGGATTTTTTGGTTTTGGGTTCTCACTGGTATGATGTAGACGGCCGCTTGGAATATGCTCCTAATCTTACAAAAAAAGAACTTTTCGGTTACATTGATTTTACGATTGAAGGAATGGCATCAGGTCTTTATAATTTTTTAGCCCATCCCGATCTTTTTTTGGCTGATGTTTCAAATATAGATTCAGACCATCTGGCTTGTTCAAAGGCCTTGATTCAGTCGGCCATTGATCTTGATATGCCGATAGAAATAAACGGCTACGGTACTTTTAAAAGAAAAATTGTGCGTGCCGGACGCGATGAGTTTATTTATCCGGTTAGGCAATTTTGGGAACTTGCTTCAGATATGGGGGCAAGGATTATCTGTAATTCTGACGCTCATTTCCCCGATCATACTATTTTGGGCTGTAGGAATGCAATAGCTTTTGCGGAGAGTATGGGGATTAAGCCTATGGATACTGCCGAAGCCCTAGGTTTCCGGAGTATCAATGGATAAGGAGACTTTGAGAGCTCTTCATATTATAGTTAAAGGAAGGGTTCAAGGTGTGGGCTTTAGGTATTGGACCCGTTCGCTTGCAAAGAGCCTCAATGTAAAGGGCAGAGTCCGCAACCTTGCCGATTACTCCGTCGAAATTATTGCCGAAGCCGATACCGATACTTTGGGAGAATTCGTTTATGCTCTCAAGCACGAGCATCCTTATGCCCGTGTTGAAAGCCTTAATTCCGAAGAGGTAAGGGCTAGAGGTTATGCAGACTTTCGGATTGAAGTATAACAAAACTAAACCTGCCGATTGAGCCTCGTAAAAAAACATGCACAGTATACAAAGACTGCTCTGTGTCCTGCAAAGTCGATTATAAGACCTGCAAGGAAGGGGGCTATTATTGCAGCTCCTTGAGAAAAGGCATTTTAATTGTCCGCTTGCAAGACCTATGAGACTTGCAATTTCGGGCAAGAAGAATTGAGCTAAACACAAACTTGCAACGCTTGTATAAAGAGAACTTGCGGTTATTCATGATTCTTCAATTAAGCGTACAGAAAGAATCTATGAAAACGGAGAGTTTATAAATTCTTTAAAACAAGATTAAGGTTTTCTTTTAGTTTTTGCATTTCTTTAGGAGCCTTCATTGAATGGCGGTACATAAACTTATTTCCGAATTCGCTCTTATATGTTAGTTTTAAGATAAAAGCGATAAGATAAAGAGGGCAAATTGTAACTAGATAAAATTTATTTGGAGAAAGCATTTTCCGTTTTGCCAAGAGTCTAAAATTATCTCTCATCGTTTTACCCGCCTCGTGCATAATTTTTTTGTTTAAGTATACGGTTTTAGGTTCATCGCTTTTATAATAAGCATCCGCAAGCGGAACGACCATTGCAAGATGAGAAAGCTGCCAATTATGCATATCAGGGACAATCTGATAAGGAATCTTGCTTTTTTTAAAAAGAGAAGCTAGAAGTTTTGATCGTTCAGTTTTTTTACCGTCCTTTTCTCCGAATGTTGTAGGCTGAATAAGGCGGGGAGTGAGAGCTGCATCCAAGATGCCGCCATCAATACTGCCGCCTGCTCCCGGAAAAGCCGGTAGAATTTTTCCTTTTCCACAAAGTTTTTCAAGCTCGGCATAGGGGCTTATGGTATTTACCATTGTAACGATGGTTTTGCTCTTGTTTTCTTTTAATTCGGTCAAGGCTTCTTTTAAGTTATCTTCACGCACGGTTAAAAAAATAAAATCGTAGATATCATCATCAAAAACTTTTTCAAGCACTTCCACATTTGCAGTTTCTATTTTATTTTTTTCAAAATAGGATAGACCTTTTTCTTTTAATTCCTGCAAACGGTTTCCTCTTGCATAAATTGAAACATCAGAGCCTCCTTTTGAAAAATAAACCGCATATAAACTGCCTATAACTCCGGCTCCATAAATTAAGATTTTCATTTTTATAGGTTACTTCATGTTCATTGTATAAATATTTGATTCAAATTCCATATCCGTATTGCGTTTTTTAAATGCTTTTGTCTCTTTTATTTTTAATCCGCATTTTTCCATTACTCGGCACGAGGCTTTATTTTCTTTTGCAACTGTGCAATAAAAATTACGCACGCCTAAAGAGTATGCAAAATTTATCAAAGCTTTTACCATCTCGGTCGCAAGCCCTTGTCCCCACAAGTCTTTTTTTACCGTATAGCCGAAGCCCCAATGATCTTTTGGTCCTTCCGTCCCTAAGCAGCAGGTTGCAACGGGCTCTCCCGTATTTTTACAAACAGCAATAAAAGGATATTCGTCTACCCATTCGTCAATATCATAAATTACCTTTCTAAGTTCATCACCGTTTTTATACGGTTCATCTGCAAGATACTTTCCGTTTTCAGGATCTCCCCAAAGCTTTGCTGCAAAATCCGCATCGTCAAGTGTCATACTGCGTAAAATTAGCCTTTCCGTTTCAATATCTTTTGTTTTCATTTTTTTCTCCATATTTTTTATTCGTGCGGAGGGTTGTTGATTCAATAATTTGAACAAATCCGCGCTTGTTGTACCAATTTATTGCCGTTTTATTTTTTGATTCCACATCAAGATAAATTTCAAAATCTTGATTTTTAAAATAGTTTATAACTCTATTTATAAGAGATATTCCGATTCCGCATTTTTGATATTTTTTTAGAACCGCAATAACACTGATATAAGCCGAATTTTCTTTTATAAAAGAAATAATAAAACCTGCATACTCTTCATTATATTTTGCAATAAAACAAGAGGCGGGATTAAAAAGATCTATTTTATACCAATCACTTTCCCATGCCTTATCGCAAAAGGCATCGGCATATATTTGAGGAATAATATCTTTGTGTTTAGATTCATTAAATTCTTCGATTTTAATGTTTTTATTTTTATTATTCGAAAGTTTCTTTGGTATTCGATATTTAATCCAGTCCGGCATCTTTATTCCTCTACAATTATGTAATTGAGCTTTATTCTATCATATTTTTCAACGGTAGTATACTAATCCACATTTTTTTAATATAATGTATATATGAAATCTACTAAACTGTTTTCTTTATTTTTAATTTTGGTGAGTCTGTTTGCTTTGTTGACAGGCTGCGCTAGTATGTATATTCACGGTTCAACTCCCGTTCAAAGGGCTATATCCGCTGCCGACCTCCTTATTGCCGGCAATGTATCGGATGATTATATACGGGTTTATAACGCTGAGGTCTCGCAGGCTGAGCAGTCGATTATGGATATGATCGGTAAGGCAGAAAGATATGATATATACTATGCCGATATTGCGGATAATATTTCCGATTGGATACTGCTTTATAGCCGTGTTTCTAGTCTTCAAAGAAAGTATCCCGAAGGTCTACAAGGAAAAAGAGAATTTGCGGTTTTTGAGACAAGAGATTATAACAATCTAAAAGATAGGGCTTATACGAAGGCTACGGAAGCTCTTTATGATGAAGCGTTACATCTTGTGAAGATGTCGGGGAAGGATCCTAAAAATATTTCTAAGGCATTGGAGAATTTAAAACGTGCAAAAAAATATTCCCGCCATCTGGATAATGAGATAAATTCGTTGGGTGCAGAGACGGCTTATAATGCCGCCGAAACTCTTTCTTATACAAATAAACCCGACAATCTTCTTCAAGCATCCGAATACTATATGCTTGCAAATTCATGGATTCCGGGATATAGGGGCTCTTTGGAAAAAAGCCGGCTTGCAAAAGAAAAAGCAGCATATCTTTACATCGAAGAAGGTACTTATAACTTAAAGCTAAAAGATTATACCGCCTTCCGCCAGGCAAAAACCTCTTTTAAAAAAGCGGAAAAAATAATTTCGGGAATAGCTTCAAGAGAAATTGCGGAAGTAAATCGTAAGCTTACAATTAGACTCGCTATTGTGAAACCGGATAATAATTACAATGATGAGGATCGAATAAGGAATGCAATAAGGTATGAACTTAGCGCTTCAAAGTATGGGCCTGAAATTATAGAAATAACTTTTATCAGAGGCGGTATGAATTCTATATTTAATCTTATCGATATTCGAGATGCTGATTTAGTTCTTATTCCTTCCGATAATTATGGTAAAGTTAAAGAGATATACGGAACTGTATATCCTGTAAACAAAAATGTATCAAAGACTATAAACGGAGTTGTATATAACGGTATAATAACTGAGCAAAATCAGCTTGTTACCGTTTATGCTCAAAATGATTTTTTCTTATATGATATTAGAACGTGGAGAAAAACAGAGCTGCGTTATTTTAGCAATGAAACAAATAGATTGTCTAAAAATTTTACGGCAAGATATTACAGCGGTGCTCCTGAAGCAAAACCTATGGATTTTGATCCCGGATTTTTATATGAATCAGGTCAATATAAAAAATTCTTTCTGGAATTGATGAATGAAAATAGTTCTATGAATTTGATTACTAACTACGGCTCTCTCAGCTCATATGGAAAAGAATTGTGTAATGAAATTAGAAACCTGCAATATATAGAGCGGCGGTAATTAAAATTAGGGAGT
>CAJPPE010000144.1 GCA_905372345.1 uncultured Treponema sp.
ATATAATACTATATTATTTTTTATAAAAATTTAAGTCAATAAATTTTTAAACCTATCGACAAAGCGTTTTTTTTAATATAGAATTATTAATTATTTGGAAAGGCTTTGGGCCTGAGGAGGGAGACTTTGAACTTAAAACAAGATACGGCTTTAGCGGCCTTAAAAGATGCCTTTATTTCCTTTTACGGTAATTCGGAAGAAAAAATTATTTTTGCAGCCTCTCCTGCACGGATAAATATAATAGGCGAACACATAGATTATAACGGAGGCTTTGTGCTGCCTGCCGCCGTTAATTTATATCTGAGAATTGCTCTGCGAAAAAGAAAGGATAAAAAAATATTTTACCGCTCGATGAAGGCGGAAAAAGTTTTTGAATTTGAACTTGACGGAAATTTGAATTTTGATAAAGAAAATGATTTTGCAAACTATTTAAACGGCATGTTTTTGTTTTTAAAGGAAAAAGGTTTAAAGGCTGATACGGGATTTGAGCTTTTAATTACAAGTGACATTCCGCAAGGGAGCGGCATTTCTTCTTCGGCGGCCTTGGAACTTTGTTTCGGTAAAATTATTTCTCATGCTTTCGGTTTTGAGCTTGACGGCATTGAGCTTGCAAAGACAGGCCGGCGGGTCGAAAATGAATTCTTAGGTCTTAAATCCGGAATTATGGATCAGTTTTCGATAGCAATGGGTAAAAAAAATCAAGCCATTCTTTTAGACACCTCTTCCTTGGACTATGAGTACATTCCTCTCGAAACCGAGCCCTACCGAATTGTAATTATGAATTCCAATAAGCCCCGTAAATTGACGGAATCAAAATATAATGAAAGAAAGGAAGAATGTGAAAAAGCTCTTGCCTTTTTACAAAAAAAAAGGAATATAGATTTTTTGTGTGATCTAAGCGTTTCCGATTTTGAAAAATTGAAAGATGACTTGACTTCCAATTTGGGAGAAAAAATTTTCCGCAGGGTAAGGCATTGCGTTACCGAGATGGATAGGGTAAGGCTGAGTGCCGAGGTCTTAAAAAATAAGGACTTAAAACTTTTAGGCGGGTACTTAAACCAATCCCATCTTTCGCTAAAAGACGATTATGAAGTTACCGGAAAAGAACTGGATGCTCTTTTCTTTGCAGCTATAAAAGAAAAGAGCTGTATCGGTGCCAGAATGACAGGTGCCGGTTTTTCGGGCTGTGCGATCGCCATTGTACACAAGGACGGCTTTGAAGAATTTGCCGAAAGAGTCGGGAAGTCCTACACGGAACAAACCGGCTTTACCGCTTCATTTTTTGCCTGCCAAGCCTCAGACGGAGTGTCTGTTATTCCAGTTTAATCATTTAATTCGGTATCAAGATAATAGATGAGTCCTTGGCGGCTGCCGCGTATAAAATACTTCCACCACAAAACAAGAGACGGGTTTAACGGTTCTCCTATAGTTTGGAGGCTGAGCATCTTTTCTTTTAACTTCGGTTCAAGGAAGAAGGCTTGTTTTATTGCTTTCCGAATGGAAAGGCCGTGCACATCAAAGGCTCTATCTAAAAAATCCTTAAAGAACGAAGGATAAAGAATTTCATCTTCTTCCGTTAAAATGGAATTTTTTAATAGCTCATCGAAAGTCTTGTTTTTAATTTCTTTTGTGCTGTCGTCTTCAGGGAATTTAAAAAAGTTCGGAGGATAATTGCCTTGCACGGCTATCGAAGGATTTGTCTTTTCAAAAAAAAGATTCGTTTTGTTGTTTGCTCTTTCAAGCCGCAAAAATATTTTTTGTACGGCTTCCATGCTTGCCTTAACTGCCTCATCATAGCTTTCCGCAGAGCTTAGGACATTGCCGCATTTTTCTACATTGTTTTTAGGAAAGACGGTTTCATCTTTTTCAAAAAGTCGGGGCAAAACATCCTTTATGTTTTTTGTGTGCCTTGCTTCTTCAAGCCCGTATATTTTTTTTATGATGCCGGGCACCGAAATCCAAGCCCGTTCAGCACTAAATCGGGCGGCTCTTTCGGCACTAAAGTGAGCGGCCTCGCTATTAGGAAGTTCATCTACGGGTTCGCCTAAGGCTATTTTGACGGCGGCCTTAGTTACATCAAAGCCCGAAGAATAGGGAACCGTCCAGCCCGACATGTAGCCCCCTGAAAGGCGGGCGGCGATTTCTCCCACACAGGCAGTCCGTTTGCCGTTTTTTTTGGGATCGGCTTTTCGTAAAAAAATGTCTCCCTTGGCTGCCCCGTTTGTAAGCCCTAAGGCCTTTATCCCGAGGAAAAAAACTCTTATAAGCTCATCACATTCTTCCTTGCTCTTAATCGAGGGAATCGTGTGTCCCATCTCGACAAAGTAGGGCGGAAAAAAAATGTGTCTGTCAGCGAGGGCGTTTAAAAAAATCTCTCCGTTTATAACTAGGGCTTCAAGCGAAAACTCTTCGCCCTCGATGAACTCTTCGGCTATAGCTTTTCCGCTCCGCGAAAAGTTTACCGCATCTTCTAGGGCCGGCCTTAATTCATCTTGGGAATAGACCAAGCGGCAGCCCCGCGCTCCCATGTTGTCGGCAGGCTTTACCGTAAGAGGAAAGGGAATGGCTTTTTGTTTTAAAATTTGAAGAGCCTTATCTATTTCGTTTTTAAAAATATGGGTAAACTTAGGAGAAGGAACGCCGTGCTTTTCAAAGCATTCTCTCATTAAAACCTTATCGCTTGCACGGCGGGCGGCTTCCAAGCTGTGCCCGGGAAGAGAACAGCTTTCTGCAACGGCTGCAACCGATACGGAAAAGTCCGTAGCTGCGGTAAAGACTCCGTGTAGGCCCTTTTCTTTTAAGCTTTTTGCAAGGTCTATAAGGGCGGGAATATCCTTTAAATCTATCGGAAAAAACTTGTCGGCTTCTTTTGCACAAACCGCATTCGGGTTTCCGTCTACGGCAATGACCTCACAGCCCAGCTCTTTTGCAGCCCTTATTGCAGGCCCCTGCATGAGTCCCGCTCCTAAAATTAAAATACGCTTTTTATTTTCTTTCATATTCCGGTTAAACTCATCTTAATCTAAAAATTTAAAAGCCTGTCGGAATATCTATAAAGCAGGTTTCAAGGTTTGTATCAAGTTCAAGCTTTTTTGCAACCAACTGAACGCCTACAGTTTCCGTTTGATAATGGCCTCCGGCAATTACATTTATCCTGTTTTCGAGGGCATTGTGATAGGTAATGTGTTCAATCTCTCCCGTTATGTATAGGTCAAGTCCTAAGGCTATTGCATCATCTATTTCCGAAGCGGCCCCGCCCGAAATAATTCCGATTGTTTTAATTTTTTTAGGCCCGAAAGGAAGGATGTTTGCAGGTTTTTCTCCTTGGGGAAAAAGTTTATTTATAATTTCATCTATTTCCAGGCCTTCTTCGGAACCTTCTTTTAAAGGAAGACTGCCGTAAAAGCCTATGTTCAGCCCCCTGTACATGCCGAACTCTTTTAAGTTTTCAAGCTCAAGGCGGCGGGCAAGACCTATGTTGTTCCCGTAAAGGGGATGGGCATCGAGGGGAAGGTGAACGGCATAGAGCACTATGTCATTATCCAAAAGAGCCTTTATTCTATGGTAATGATTTCCCATAATCCGTAAGGAGCGGTTCCAAAAAAGGCCGTGGTGCACAAAAAGCATGTCGGCCTTCCGCTCGGCTGCTTCTTTTATGGATTGAAGACAGGCATCCACCGCGAAGGCAACCTTTTTTATTTCTTTTCCGCTGTTTTGTACCTGAACGCCGTTTTGCGATAAATCTTGAGCCGCAAAGGCATCTATGTTTAACAGCTCTGTAAAATAAAGATCCAGCTCTTTTAGTTTCATTATAATCCCCCCGCAAAAAACTTTTTTTAAGATTATACTTTAGATTCTTTTTGAATTCAAGGCGGGTAGAGGATTGATATGGGATTTGAAGATAGAAGATTGATAAAAAATGCCCCCGTCGATTAGGACGAGGGCTTTTTGTTCGATTTTAGAGGAACATTGCAGCTATGGTTCCGAAGATGATTAACGGAATATTAAAGTGCAAGAATGTCGGAACACAGGTGTCCCAGATGTGGTCATGCTGGCCGTCTACGTTAAGACCTGCTGTCGGTCCTAAGGTTGAGTCTGATGCAGGGGAACCTGCATCTCCCAAGGCTCCGGCCGTACCGAGTAAGCATACGATGGCAGCAGGGCTGAAACCTAACTTGATTCCGAGCGGAACATAGATTGTTGCGATAATCGGAATTGTGCCGAAAGATGTTCCGATACCCATTGTGATACCGAGACCGATTAAAAGCATTATAATAGCACCGAGGAGTTTGCTTCCTCCTATGAGGTTAGCACTTGAAACTACAAGAGCATCAACACCCTTTGTAGCTTTGATAACTTCTGCAAAACCGGCGGCAACGAGCATAACAAAGGCGATAAAGCCCATAAGTTTGATACCCTCTGCCATTGTGCTGTCAACTTCATTAACTTTGATAACGCGGGTAAGCATTAAAATTAAAATACCTGCAAGACCTCCGAGGGGCATTGAACCTGTAAAAATTTGAATTACAAAGGCTGCAAGAATGGCCAAGAGTGTAAACCATTCTTTTGAAGTGAATTTTACGTCTTGTTCAAGATTCATTTCAGGATTTAAATCTTTATATTCCCGTTTTTTTCTGTATGAGAAGAATACTGCAATTAACAATCCTAAGAGCATTCCGAGACCCGGAATCCACATAGCTTTCCATACATCTGTTGTCTCAAAGGGTACTCCGTTTTGTGTCATTGAATTTGCAATAATTCCATGGAAAATAAGACCGAACCCTACGGGGAACGTAACATAGGGCCACTTAACAGAGAAGGTAAGACCGCAGGCCATAGCCCTTCTATCAAGTTTCATGGAGTTCATAACAACCAAAAGCGGCGGAATCAAAATCGGAATGTATGAAATATGAATGGGGATAAGGTTTTGTGAAAAACATCCTACAAAGGCAATTATCAAAACAAGTAAAATACCTTTTGCTTTAAGGCTTTTTGAAAGTTTTGCAGCAAGCAAGGTTACAATATTTGTATGACTTACAGCTGCTGCTAATGTACCCAAAAGGATATAAGATAATGCCGTTTCTGCATTACCTCCCATTCCGGAAATAAGAGTACTTATGGTCGTAGATAGACCTAAGCCTCCAACTAAACCGCCGATAACGCCGGAAACCATAATCGCAATCAAAATATTGATTTTGAGAAGACATAGTACCGTCATTACAACAACGGCTACTATTACAGGATTAATC
>CAJPPE010000145.1 GCA_905372345.1 uncultured Treponema sp.
GTCAGATAGAACACATGACGGATACTTTGCGTAAGCACTCTTACAAAAGACCCCGCGGCATGTATCTGCCTTATTTTGCATGGAATCCCAATGTTCTTTCCAATTTACAAAAATGCGGAATGGAGTATTGCCTTCTTGATGCCCGTTTTTTTAGTAAGGCCGGCTTAAATGCCTTTACTCCGGTTTGTATGGAAGACGGGGGAAAGATATTATTCGGTATTCCTTCAACCTATGAATTTGAAAATACCGATTTGGAGCCTGCTGCCTTTTATGATTTTTTATGCAATTATGCAAGTGTGGTTACCGAAACATGCGTTGTCATCTTTTTATCGAGAGAAACAGCTGTTAGATTTTTAGATAAATCGAAGGAGAAAAGATCGTGGATGGAGGAATTTCTTGACCGTATTTCTTCTCCCGAATCGGTTATTTCGCTGGCTCATACCGGACAAATCATTAAAAATAAGAGGATATATCAAAAAGGTTTTATAGCCTCAAATGCAATATTTTCAAATCAGCTTGTAAACACTTCCGTAAAGCAGCTTTTGGCTAACAAGCCCAACGTTTATGCTATGTATGCAAAGATGATCTATGTTCATAGCCTTGTAAATCAGGTTAGGGGTGATAAAGCCCGTAAAAATAACTCATCATTGTACTTGTGGAAGGCTGAAAGCGGCATTCTTTTTAATTTGGATACTAAGTATAAAAAATATAACAGAGATTTAAGACAGTACTGCTGCCGTAATCTGCTTTTAGCCGAAAAGCAGACTCGAATTCCCGGATTTTTTGCAGATTCTTTAGCAAGTTTGGATTTTGATTTGGATGGCGTTAAGGAGTTTATATCCCAGAGGGAACATCTTAATATGTATATTCACGCCCTAGGCGGGAAGATTTTTGAGTTGGATGTATTTTCCGCCTATAAAAACTATGCAGATATTTGTTCCGAAGAGACAGGCTTGTTTGTAGATCATCTTATATCTTCAGATGAGCTTGAAACAATTAAAAAAGGAGACTTTAAATCTGCCGTTGCCAAGCCCGTTTTTTGCGAAAATCTTTATCAGGATATAAAATTCGACAGGGTTAAATTTGAGCTTTTAATGAAAACCGAGGGAAGTTTCCGCAGTTTTAATCAATTGGTGTCCTTGCGTAAACAATACGGCTTCAATGATCAAGGCGTTCAAGTTCAATATATCTTAAAAAACGAAAGCCCATTTAATCTTTCGGCTTATTTTATGGTAGAAATAGACCTGTCAGTAAGCCACGTTGAAAAAAAACTTCCAAGCATTTCAGTATATGCAGATGATCAAAAATATGAAGCTTCTCAAGAAAAAAATATATTTTCAAATGTGTCTTGGATTCAAATAGATGAACCGGAGGGAAAAACCGTTTTTACAATAGAATCGAATGAGTCGGCAGAGTGTATTATTCTTCCCATATACGAGAAAATTTCTGAGGCAAAAAATCCTATTATGGGAATAAGGAATTTGTTTTTTTGGAAGGTCGATTTAAACTCAGGCTTTGAAACGGAAAAGATGCTTTTCTTTAAGGTAGATGCAAAAAAATCGGGAAAAGAAAAATAAAGCCCTCTATCCCTCTTGACCGCAAGGCTTTAGTTCCGTAAACTGTAAGTATGAGACGAATTTTTCCTTATATGTTGTACATATTAGGATTGGCAATAGAAATAATCAAGGTGCTCTTATTTACCTATATTGAGAAGGCTCAGCCATGGCCCTTAAGTATTGTTGATTGGACTTGTTTTGCATTTTTATGTATACCGGCTGTGTTTTTCTTTTTATTACTTCATGATGAAAAAGGTTTTCATCATATTTTAAGAATGATTGCCGCCATTAAATTTTTGTCCATTATTTCGGCGTGGTTCTTTTTGATAAAAACTGCGAATTTTGTAAGTCTAACAAATTGGACTGCTGATATGTTTGTTTTACAGACACGGATAACAAGATTGTTTTTGTATATTGATACTATAATATTAATTTTATGCTTAAAAAGGGAGAGGTCTTTATGCAAATAATTCCTATAGCCAGCGGAAAGGGCGGTGTAGGTAAGAGCCTTATAGCTGCAAATCTTGCAATTGCGTTGGGTCAGGCCGGTAAAAAGGTTGTACTGGCCGACCTTGATTTGGGGGCTTCAAATCTCCACTTAGTTTTAGGTATTCAAGGACGAAGAAACGGTATAGGCACTTTTTTGACAAAGGCTGCCGAATTTAAAGATATAGTAATCGACACGGATTATGAAAATGTTAGGTTTGTTCCGGGTGATTCGGAAATTCCGGGGTTTGCTGCCTTAAAGATATATCAGCGTAATTCTTTGGTAAAAGAACTGTTAAAGATGGAAGCCGATTTTTTAGTTTTGGATTTAGGCGCAGGAACTCATTTGGGTATTTTAGACTTTTTTTTACTGTCGCCGCAGGGCATAATTATAACATCGCCGTCTGTTACCTCTACTCTTGATGCCTATGTTTTTTTAAAGAATATTGTATTTAGAATGATGTGTTCTTCATTTCCTGCAAAATCTAAGGGCGGAGCTTTTTTTGAAAAACTTAAAAATGATATTCCGGGAATGCAGCGTCTTTATATCCCTACAATAACCCAAGAATTGATGAGTATCGATCCCGAAAACACCGAAAAGTTTTTAAGCAAATTTTCTCATTTTAAGCCCCGAATTATAATGAACATGATGGATGACCCTAAAGATGCTGAAAAGGCTATGAAAATACGCCGTTCTACAAAGCAGTACCTGAATATCGATCTTGAACATCTGGGGGTAATATACACGGATTCCGTTCAAGATAAAGCTCTTTCTTCAAGGCTTCCCGTTATAAAGTACAAACCTCAATCTATGATATCGCAGGCTATATACCGCATAGCCGATAAGCTTATTCAGTCTGAAACCGAAAATTATAATGGAGAAGATTTTCAGGATTTTTCCGATTATTCTTTTATGTCGGCAGAAGCTGAAGCAGAAACCGATTTTAAGTCCAAAATGGAATATTTGGATGACTTGATAGGAGGAGAGGTTCTGTCATCAGGCGAAATGAGCGAAATTATAAAATCTCAACAGTTTGAGATAAATGTGCTTCGAAACGAAAATTTACTGTTAAAAACCAAAATAGCAAAAGCTCTTAAACAGGGCTTTAAAGTATAGGAAAAAGTATATGGAAAAGTCATGGACATTAAAGCAAAATAGCAGCGGAAAGTGGATTTTAACCTTTACGGACTTACTTGAGCCTGAAAATTGCCCTTCAGCTGATGATATTCATCTTGAAGCAAAAAGAAACGGAATAAAAAGCTCATCACTTATAAGCAAAAAAACTATTGAGGATTATTTAAAAAAACATTCCGGCTCGGGCATTGAACCGATTCCCTTGCCGCTTGAGCTTGATCCCAACTTTGATGCAAGGATTACTACAAATACCGATAAAACTGCGGCTTATCTTTATGTGAGAAAAGCTGCCGATTCTGCCAATGAAGTGGATATGTCCACAATCAGCAGACTTCTCCAGAGAAGCAATATAGCAAATGTTGATATGGCAAAGGTAAAAGAAGGTTTAAGCGATTTTATAAATTCTTCGGAGATGGAATTCTCGATGCAGATTGCTGAAGGTTCTCCTCCGAAAAGGGGGCCCGACAGAAAACTCATCACTCATTTTGAGCAAATACCTGATCATGAAGTACAGCGTTTGGCCGATCGTTTAAAGAGACCCGATTTACGCACTGCGAATGTAGAAAATCCTACAACAGACCAAGATTATCCCCTTTCCGAAGCTGAAACCCTTACAGTTGTTGAAAAAGGCGATCTTATCTATGAGGTTGAAGATGCTGTATTGGGAGAAGCCGGTGTTGATGTTTACGGACAACCCATTCCCGGGCTTCCCGGCAATGATCCTTTTTTTCTGGATTTAAGAAACATAGTGCAAAACCATTCCGAGCTGCGTGCAGGAGTTACCGGACTTCTTTTAATCGCAAATACGGAGCGGGGTTTGAAGATTCGTATAGTTCCATATCGAGATGCGAAGGTAAGAGCTGTAATAAGCCGCGATAAAATGGAAGCCTCTCTTATTTTACAGTCGGGGCTGGGGGCTGGAGAAAGGCTTTCGGTAATAGGTGTAAAAACGGCATTAAACGAAGTCAACCTTCTTGATTCAATTTCAGATGATAGGATAAATGAAATTATAGAATCTGCAAGAAAGGTAAACGATGAATGTGAGTTTGTAATATTAAGCGGAACTCCTCCTGTTGCTCCCGAATCCTATAAACTTGAGTGGGCAATAAATTTTACTGAAGAGTTTAGCACTGCAACTGTAGAAAAAGATGCCTTAATCTTGACAGCTCGTCTTTCACCTAAAGGAGAAAAAGGGAAGAATGTTTTTGGCGAGCCGATTGACCCAAAAAATGCGGAACCTACGGATATACCGGCCAATGATGAAACCATAAAAGTTACCGAAGAAAAACATGTTATTAAGTTTTTTGCAGCCGAATCGGGAGAGCTTTCTTTTTTTAACAATGCTCTTTCTATTTCATCTCTTAAAACCATTCAAAGCGATATAGATACTAAATTCGGCGATATAAGTTTTTCAGGGAACCTGATTATTACCGGCGATATTAAGGATGATGTAAAGGTAAAGTCGAAAGGAAAATTGACAATTACCGGTACCGTAGAAAAAGCCCTGATTTATTCGGAGGATTCTCTTACATTAAACGGCGGTATAAACGGAAAGGGGAGGGGGACTGTTTGGGCAAAAGATAAAACCAATCTCCAATATGCAGAAAATGCCAGAGTTTTTTCGGGCGGCGATATAGAAATATCCTCGTACTGCTTTAAGTGTTTAGTCAAAACAAACGGAACCGTGCATTTGACCGGCAGCCCTGGGGTTCTGCTAGGCGGAAGTATCCATGCTGCGAAGGGTGCTTCGGTTCATGACTTGGGGGCCGAAAAAACCATAAGAACCATTATCTCGTTCGGGCAGGATTATTTAATAAAAGATGAAATTGAAGTCCGCGAAAAAGAAATAGAAGCCAATAATGCCGAGCTTGCAAAAATCGAAAAAGAATTGCAGGCAAATCCTCCTGATGTTGATGCGTTAAGACAGCAAAAGGTCAAACTTTTAAAAAGAAACAGTGCTCTTACAGTCCGCATATTTAATCTAAAAGAGAATTTTGAATTTCATATTCCTTCAAAAATTAAAGTAACAGGCTCGGTTTATCCC
>CAJPPE010000146.1 GCA_905372345.1 uncultured Treponema sp.
TTATAATACTTTCTGATAAATCCTATTTTGTCGGAACACCATTTATTGGCTAAAAAATGAGCACGGACTTCGATGGTTTGCATTGCAAGCCGGACTTCTCCGTTATCGGGTTCTTCTGAATCAAAGTCATAATGAGTATTTGAAAATTCATTATCGCGCAAAAAATCTGCGAGCAAGGTTTCAAAGCGTTCGGCTGAGATTGTTTGAATATGCTTTTCTCTAAAAATTTTATATAGGAAAGATATAGTAAGAGCTGCATTTTTTGTTCTTAAAAGTCTTAAGCCGGAATCTTCCGAAAGCATGGCCGCTATATACGCACTGTCTGAACTTTTCATTTTTCCCCCTTATCTGTATCGTTAAAAATTTTCTCGATACGGCTTTTGATAAAGGCTTGAGATATTTTTTCTTGTTCAAGTCTTCCGATGGTTTTATTTTCTCTTAAAAACTTAAAAAGATGTAATTCATCTTCACTAAGATTAAGGTCTTCGATTTTTGAGTGAGAATTTTCTCCCTTTACGGCAAAGATTGAAAAAGTTTCATACGTTTTTTGATCCATGCAAAATGATTGTATATTGGGGAAAATGCTGCGTACATTTGAAAGTATTTCAAACCCGTGTTCATCCATATCTCCGAAGTAGTATAATTTTTTTTCGTTTAATGTTTTACATTCTTTTAAATTCACGGCAGCAAAACCGGAACCGAAAATGCAAAGCGCCTTATTAAAAGCCGGAAATGTAAGATAGACCATTAAATTTTCAACGATAAAAATATATTCTATGGAATTAAAATTGATTTTTGCAAAGGCGCTCAAAGGAGTTTGTATTTCATAGCTTGTAAATTCTTCATTTAGAATTTTCAAATGTATATCTTTATCGAGGCTGCGGAATCTTATAAAAGGTTCTGCTGTTCTCACTCCCCATATTTTATATATATCTGCATTAGAGTTGATTTTATCGGTATCCTTATTTTTGTTTAAGGCGGTATAAACCGAAAAAATCAATGAGGTATTCTGTTCTATAAATTTTGTGTGTACCGGTACAGGAATCTCTCTGAGATACACATTACAATGAGGATTATTTAAAAACCAGATTGCACAAAGAAATATGTTCTGCCAATAATCGTCTTCAGTCTCGGCAATCAGACTACGCAGATGTTTTTTTAACCAATCGTTTTGAACATCTTCGGCATTTAAATTTAAAAATCGGCTTTTAACAATGGAAAGATGCTTTTTAAAATTTTCCGTTTCTTTTTCTTTCCCGATAAAACGTATAAAATCAATTTCAGTTTCAAAATATATTTTTTCGATGATTGTCTGCATTCCCTGTTTATGCGTTTTAATGGTTTTTGTTTCTACGGTATAACCTCTTCCTTTAGCATTTTTTGAGTTCTTGTAAAGGTTTTCAGCTTCAACCTTCCTCTCAGCAAAGGAATCTTTTACGGAACCCTTTGCAGATGGAATGAGCAGAGGAAAGAAATCTTTTTCATCTATAATCGAATGTAAAAGCGGTAAAAATTTATTTTCAGCTTTTTTCTTTATCTCATCAATGCTTATCACTTTCTTTCCTTCAAAAGCGTTGTCCTAGCTTAACGCTTCTTTTTCTTGCTTGTAACGGTCAATTGTTATTTCAAGCAGACGTGAAGTGTTGTCGTTTTTCTTTTCGGTAATGTGCATTGAAGAAATATAATCTTCGACAATGTTTATCTTATCCATAGGCGTTACCAAAATCATTTGTAAGCCGATCTGCTTAAAAAGTTCCATTGCATAACAGGAATTATCAATATCGACCTTGCTGAATACCTCATCTATAATTACCAAGCGGAGGGAACGGGGAGAGCCGCTTGTTATTCCGAATTGAAAGGCTATAGCCGAAGCCAAAATCGTATAGGTTAGTTTTGATTTTTCACCTCCCGATAAACTTGCGGAATCTTCATAATATTGTTTTTGAGTGCTATCGTTTTGATAATATTCTATTGCTGCAAATATAAACCATTGGCGTACATCAAGTACTTTTTTTCGTCTTTGATCGTTTTCTTTTAAATAAGAAATCAATGTTTTTATTTTTTTAAAATCCTCAAATTCGGAAGCCGCTTCTTTGTTAAATATGGAGGCGGAATCGGGTATCGCAGCTAATAAGAGACCCTGAAATTCTTTTATTTGAATATCATTTGTAAAACGGTGTTCAAGTTTTATATAGGTCGGCGGATTTTTACTGTAAGGAATCGTTTTTAAACTTTTGTTAAGTTCTCCGATACCTTGAATAATTTGAGCGCTTCCGTTATCCAACCGTGTACTGAAATTTGTAATATCTTTTCTTACACTATCGTTAAACTTGAGTTTGAATTTTTTTAAGCAGGCAGGAAGATCATCATGAATCAGCCTTTCATAAAAAGCTTTGAAGTCGGGAAGAGCTGCGGCCTCAGCTTGCAAATCCCGTACATCCGCGCTCCATGCAGGAAACTTTATTTTTATTTCATCCTTGGCATTTGTAAGGGCTGACATTTTTTCGCGTAATCTTCTTTCCGTATTTTTTAAACTGTGCTCCGATTTTTCCGCTTCGCTTTCAAGTTTTGATGAAAAATTTTCTTTTGCCGTATCAAGAATATCTAAGTTTTCAAACCTTTTGTTTATTTTAAAATATGTTTCAAAATTTAAAACTAAGGTTGCTATTTCTTCACTATCTTTGTCCGAATAGTTTTCAGCAAATTGACTTTGCATCCTCTCTTGTTTTAAACTTATATCTGCAAGCTGTTGCTCCAGCTTTCCTTTTTCCTGTGTGAGAAAAGAGTGTTCAGCCTCCTTTGACTGCCTATCCTCTTTTAAAAGGTTGAGTCTTTCTTCAAGCTGATTCAGTTCCTTATCATTTTTTAAGAGCAGTGCTTTTTCTTCATGGCTTGCATCAAGGGCGGCAGCATATTTATGAACATCAATTTCATCCCAAAGAGTAAGTTTAGCTAAATTTTCCAAGATAATATGTTTATTCTTTATTTCGTCTTGTTCGATTTTATATTTATGTACTTTTTCAGTATTTTTTTCTATTTCGGTTTTAAGTTTATCCTGTCTGAAGGAAAGTTCTCTGCGCTTTTGTATATTGTCCCAGCCTAAGACAAATGATTGAGTACCGGTACGCTGAGGTCTGTCATCTTTTTCATGCCTTATCTTTGCTTTAATTAAGCCGCTTGAAGTGATAGCCTTAGCCGCATGATTAAATTCTTCCATATCGTCGGTACAGATATAATCGAAGTTATCCGTTACGTAGCTCTCGATCCAATCGGAGAGTTCATGTTTTCTGTTTATCTCAAGTTTTGAAATAAGCGAGTTGTTTTGAGGTGTAAAATTTTTAAGCTGAGGTTTTTTATCGGTTTTTAAATAGACCAGTCTCCCTTTTAAATTATTTTTTGCGGCATAAGCATTAACCTTTGTATAAAGATTGTCCGGTACTAAAAGGCAGAGAGCAAAGTGATGGAGTAGCTTTTCTATTGCTCCTTCCCAGCGGATTTCGGTTTTCAGCACTTGCAACAGTTCTCCTGCAAAGGTAAGTTCACGTTGAGAACAATTAATGCCTTCACAAATTTCATCCCTTATTCTGATATTTTGAGATGGAATATTTGTATTCCGTTTGCTTAAAGATTCAAGCTCCTCGGTAAGTTCTGTAAGTTCATTTTTTGCACCTTTATTTAAGACATTAAGTTCAAGAATGGAATTAAATACGGCATTTTCTTTTTTTGTAAGTTCTTTTTTTAATTCGGGTAAAAGTTTTAAGTTTTCATTGAACTTTTTTTCCGTTTGGGGAGTTTCCAAAGAAAGGACTTTAGCGCAACGCTCATAGTCGCGTATTTTTTCTCTGCGTATTTTTAACTCCCGTTCGTTATTATCTATTTTACGTTCTGCCGCGGCAATGAGCATTGCAGTGGAATTTTTTTGTATCGCAGATTTTACAGAGTCGAGATCGAAGTCTACCTTTTTGATTTCTTCTTCTATTAACAAAGTTTTATGTTCGATTATCAGTTTTTCTTGGTTTAAATCCATACTTCTTTTTTCGATTAAGCCGAGAGCCGTTTTTACGTACCAAAGTTGTAAGCTGTTTTTAATCTCTTTTAGTTCCAAATCTTTCTTTTCGCAAAGCTCAAACGTTTTACCCGCTTCCAAAACGTCTTTTAAAAGCCGGATCTGTTCTTGAGCTTTTTCAATTTCATTATAGATTTGTGAAAGTTCTTCGTAATGTGTTACCAATCCTTCAAATTCGGCTTCGGTGTTTTGTCCCTCGAACATATGTGTCCGTATAAATTCGTTTAAGTTTCCTACTCCTTTTAAGCCGACCGTTTGTGAAAAAAGATAGAGCGCCCTGTCGGAACGTAAACCTGCAAGCTGCAAAAAGGCTTCGGAATAGGAAGAAAAATTATCCCCGTAAAAAGCCGTATTGAATTTTTCGGTCATGATTTTTTTCCATTTACTGTGAGGGGTAAGGTCTTGCACCTCTTTTTGAATGTCTTCGATAGAAAGTTTTTTACGTGTTATTGAATATACCCTTTGCAAGGCGCCTGCCTGAGAAAAAAATCTCATCTGCATGAGGGTTACAGGCCCTTGATCATCTCCCAGCACAAAACAGCCTAACAGAATAGAAAAACACTTATCCTTTGAACGTAAGTTTTTTGCAGTACTCGAAATGAATTCTTCGTCCCTCCGGCTTCCGTAAGTACCGAGCACATAACTTGCTTCATCTCTTTCTTTTTTACTTTCGGCCCCTGCCGATTGATTATAAAACCTCCGGCGGGGCGGAACAATGAGCGATAAAAAAGCATCGACTAAGGTGGTTTTCCCCGAACCGTTTAAGCCTGTAAGAAGAGAAGATTTTTTTCTGCATCTCATCGTGTAGATGTTTGAATCGAAAATACCCCAATTATATACTTGAAAAAAATCCAGATAAAAACCGTTTTTACTCTCGTCATTTATTAGTTCAAATTGTACCATTTTCTTCCTCTACCTGCCAATAGCCGTTTTTATCTGCCCCGATCCGTTTAATCAAATTTTGTTCTTGCAGTTTTTTCATATTTTTAATAATATTTAAACGTGCAATTCCCACAACTTCGGAAAGTTCTTCTTGGGTACTATAGGGATTGTTTTTTATAGCCTCTATAATTTTCTTCTGATTTACAGTAATCTTTCGAGTAATCTTTAATTCGTTCGCAATAATATCTTTTATCGTTTTT
>CAJPPE010000147.1 GCA_905372345.1 uncultured Treponema sp.
TCGTTTTTATAATGAAATAAGCGGAGGAGAATTACAGCTTGCCTACATTGCAAAGACTCTTGTTATACGCATGGATTTTTTGGAATAGCCCAACCGGTAAAATATGGCATGCGGTCCTGCGCAAAAAAAATGTGTAATCGGTTTAATTACCGACTACACACTCTAATGACATGGATTTATCAATTAACGGACTTTATTTTCCTTTTTTGAGGAAGGCATCTTTAAAGCCCAGCTGCTTAAAGCGCTCAAGAACAGCACCGATTTCATCAGGTTTCAAAGGTCCTACAAATATGGTATATCTTGTGTTGTTTTTTACAAGCCTTTCTTCCACTACCATAGGATATTTTTTTCCGTATTTTTTTAGAACATCATCGCGGTTGTATTTATCGTCATAGATTACTATCTGAACATAGGTTTTGCCTTTTTCCAGTTTGCTTGAAACAGGCTTAATCTCATTTACAGGAACTGCGGATTCTTCTTCGGGCTTTTCTTCGGCTGCGGTATATATATCCGAATCGGTTTCTTCATACGTGCCTGAATCTTCGGGTTCTTCGGCCGGTGTCTCTTCAACCGGCGTTTCCTCAACAGGAGCCGGTGTTTCTTCAATAGGAGCAGGATCCTCTTCTTTTTTATCTGCAATAGGCTCATTTTTGGGCGTAACGGAAGCAACTGTTTCAACCTTTTTTTCTTCAGCCGGAGCTTCATCAACAGGTTCTACTACAGGATCTACAACTTCAACGTCTTCTATCTCTTCTTTAGGCTGTTCGGGCTCTTGGGGTTCCGAAATTTCGCTTACAGGAGCAGGGGCATCTTCCGGTTTTGCTGCAGGTTCAATTATAGGGTCTACGGTTACAGGCGGATTTTCCTTTGCCGGTTCCATATAGGTTTCGGTTATGGGAGCTACGGTTTCAGGTGCATACATCAAAGATGAATCTTCAGAAGTTTCATTTGTTTTTACTTCAGGAGCTTCCTCGGGTAAGGCTGTTTCTTCTATGATGGGTTTGGCAGGTTCGTCTTCAATTTTTTCAATCTCTTTAACAGGTTCTACTTCAGGTTCAGGTTCTTTTACCTCTTCCGCAGGTACTATAGATACCGGTTCTGTCGGTTCTTCGGCTGCAGGTTCAACTATAGCCTCTACACTAGGAACTTCTTCAACCGGTTCAGGGGGAGTATCGTCAACAGGGTTTTTAATCTCATCATATAGAATTGTATCTCCTGCCGTATTTTCGGATACGGGTTTTGCTTCTTCTTTTTTTAGATTTGCATCCGGCAAATCCGAATGAGATGCTACAAAAAGGGCAGGGTTGGTATCTAGGTCTTGAGATTCAGGGCCGGCTGCCGAAATGCTTTTACCGTCATCCCCTTCTTCATTTACCGGACTCGGTGTAATGACCCTTATTCTGATAACCTTTCCCTTAGGAACCTTAAGTTTTTCTCCCAATTCGGGGGATAGGCTGAGTAGAAGACCGGGTATTCCGGAGGGGCCTATAACAACGGCTCTAGCCTTAATGCTTTTTTCAAGGTTGGTTATTTCCAAAAGGGTGTGTTTAGGAAACATATCGCTTCTGACAAACAAGCCTTCAGCCGGAAAATCGGTAGAAGAGCCGATGCCTCCATTTCCTTCCCAAACCGCCCATATACATGAAAACGATATAATGAATATCAATGAAAATAAAACTTTTTTGTTCATAATCCCTCTCCTTATCTCTTGCTGATTGCCTCGAATATTTCTTTTGCTATTTGACCGGCAAGTTTTTCGGCCTTTTTTTCTATGTCTTTTTCTTTTACCTTAGTTATATCTATAGTTTTTTTATATATTTCTTTTTCTTTTTTACAATTTATTACTCTGATGTTCATCACTTGCCAATCAGGTTCCTTTGACTCGGTTTTTTTGTTAAATATAAGTTCCTTTTCGTATTTCATGTAAAAAATAATCAGATAATTAGGTTCTTCTTCAAAAAAAGATTTTATTTCTGCAAGCGAAATATCTTTTTCCGATTTTATTTCGCTGATAGGAATGCTGGTAGTAATAAAACCTTCGTCAAAAAACTTGTCAAAAAGATTGTCTTCAAAAATTTCGGTGATATTTTTGCATTTTTCGTGAGCATCTTTATTTTGAAAGCAAGCAAAGGCTGCCGTATCCGCAAAAGCTAACCCGAAAAAAATGAGAAATAATATACAGCTTATGTATTTTTTTAACATAATAGTCCTCGTGATAGATTATCGGTATTCCCAAAAAAAGATTAAGAGAATTTAAAAAAGCCGGCGCAGGTGAAAAAAATTTAAATAAGTAATATAATGTAAGTCAGTTTGTATGGAAGAATTTATAACACGTTGCCGGATGGTAAAAGATATGAAGTTGAAATATAAAGAGTTTTGCCTGTTTTTTTTAAGCTGTATTTTTGCAGGTATGCTGTTCGCTCAAGAACAAGGTTCAAAAGTCCGGTTTCAAAACCAAGACTCTATTTTAGGTATTACTATAGATGACTCGTGGTACGAAACCGTTAAGCTTGAAGCTGTGGTAAATGCCCTTAAAAATATGAAAACAAAACCCACAGTTCGTATTGTTATGTCTAAGGATGAACCCGTTTCCATGTATATTCCTATTTTTGAAAAAATCGGCAAGGTTGCTTACATATTGGCATGTCCCGTGGATTCTTATGACATGAAATCTTACAAAACGGTTTATTCGTATAAAAAGCGTTTTAAGACGGCATATGAGACCCTTGGAAAATACACCGCTATGTGGGAGATCGGAAACGAAATTAACGGAGAGGATTGGCTCGGCAAAGATCCTAAACTGATTGCTGATAAGGTAGCGGCAGCCTATGACTTTATCAAATCAAAGGGGGGAATTACTGTTTTAACCGCTTATGCTTTTGCTCCCGAAATGCAAAAAATTGAGATGATTGATTGGCTTAAAACCTATCTTCCTCCCCGCATAAAAAATAATGTAGATTATCTTTTGGTAAGCTATTACGAAGACGATAATGAAGGTTTTCAGCCTGACTGGTGGAAAATTTTTGCTGTTTTGGAAAATATCTTTCCAAACTCAAAACTGGGTATAGGGGAATGCGGAAGCACTGATGAAAACGCCGATGAAAAAACAAAACTTAGCATGATACGCCATTATTATGGTATGCCTAAATATACAAAGAATTTTATAGGAGGTTATTTTTGGTGGTATTGGGTGCAAGACTGTGTACCGCATGAAAATAATATTTTGTGGAAAGAAATAAATAGTCAAGCTGAAAAAAGGGGCTTTTAAAAGCCCCTTAAAATTTTGTTATAGATTTTCCAATATCTTGTTTAAACTATCCTTTGCATCGCCTAAGAGCATCATGGTATTGGGATTAGGTTCATACAAGGGGTTTGGAACTCCCGCATAGCCGGGTTGGAGGTCATAGTTACAGATGATGAGCTTTTTAGCTTTTTCTGCAGCTAAGACAGGCATTCCATAGATGGGCGTACCTTCTGCCGTGTTTGCGGCAGGGTTTACAACATCGCTTGCTCCGATTATGATCGCCAAATCCGTCTTATCAAAGTCGGGATTTATAGCTTCCATTTCGTAGAGCTTGTCGTAGGGAATGTCAACTTCGCATAAAAGCACATTCATGTGGCCGGGCATTCTTCCTGCGACGGGGTGAATGGCAAAACGCACATTCTTTCCCATAGATTCAAGTTTATCTGCAAGTTGTTTTACCAAGCCTTGAGCTTGTGAAAGAGCCATGCCGTAGCCGGGTATAACGATTATTTCCTTTGCTTCCTTAAACCAAGGGCCTATTTGAGCTTCCGTTCCGGCTTGTTCTTGGCTTGCTTCCGCTCCTGAGTTGGCTGATTCTCCGCCTGAAGCACTTCCTGCGGTGCCTCCCTTAGTTCTAAGAGAATCGAGCATGGTGTTTATGCTTTCCTTTGCATCGCCTAAAAGCATCATGGTGTTGGGATTAGGCTCGTACAAGGGATTGGGAACTCCCGCATAGCCGGGCTGAAGGTCATAGTTACAGATAATTAGCTTTTTAGCTTTTTCTGCAGCTAAGATCGGCATTCCGTAGATGGGCGTGCCTTCTGCCGTGTTTGCTGCCGGGTTTACGACATCGCTTGCTCCGATGATGATAGCCAAATCCGTCTTATCAAAGTCGGGATTTATAGCTTCCATTTCATAGAGCTTGTCATAAGGAATATCAACTTCGCACAAGAGTACGTTCATGTGGCCGGGCATTCTTCCTGCAACAGGGTGAATGGCAAAACGCACATTTTTTCCCATAGATTCAAGTTTATCTGCCAGCTGTTTTACCAAGCCTTGTGCCTGTGAAAGAGCCATTCCATAGCCGGGGATAATGATTATTTCCTTAGCATCGCTGAACCATGAGGGAAGCTGCGATTTATCGGCATGTCCTGTTGCCGTAAGCTCCTGTTGAGCAGGTTTTGCTTCTCCCGTTTGCTGAACTTTTGCCTCTGATGTTTCTTTTGATGAAGATGCTGAAGGGTCCGCAGGTTTTGCAGGCTTTGCCGGCTGTGCCGGTTTAGCCGCCTTGCTAAAAAGAATTGAAGCGAGACTTCTATTCATTGCCCTGCACATAATCTGGGTAAGCAGGAGCCCTGAAGCTCCGACTATGCCTCCGACCGCTACCAAGAGAATATCTCCTATCGCCATACCTGCAATTGAGGCTGCAACACCCGATGTTGAGTTTAAAAGAGAAATCGTAATCGGCATGTCCGCTCCGCCTACACGTATAGCAAAGAAGATACCGAAAAGAAGGCTTATTACAAGCCCTGCAACCGAAATGCTCATCATTAGTTCAGGCTTAATAGGAAGAAGAACGATGAAGGCTATCATTCCTAAAAAGCTGACTGTGGTCAAAGCCTGATGAGCAGGCAGAACCGTTGGTTTTTGAGGAAGAAGCTTATGAAGCTTTCCTGCGGCTATTAAGCTGCCTGAAAAGGTTAAAGCTCCTACTGCTAAGGCTATTCCTCCCGTAACGATAGCAAAGATTCCTGTTTGGGTATTAACCGCTGCGAGAGTTAAGAGGGCTGCAACAGCCGAAGCTGCTCCGCCTAAGCCGTTGAGTAAGGCAACCGTTTGGGGCATGGTAATCATTTCTACCTTTATTGTGAGGTAAATACCGATTGCGGCTCCTATTGCAAGCCCCGCCCACATCATTCCTGCAGAAAAAATTTGATATTTATACAGGG
>CAJPPE010000148.1 GCA_905372345.1 uncultured Treponema sp.
TAATTTTACCTCCTAATAAGTTTAAGCTTATAAATTGGGTATATTGAATGAAAGAACAAATTTCCAGTCAGCTTTTTTTCCGTTGCCCCATACCGGTTTTCCGTTTTGGGATTTAAACGTATTGGCAAGTAGTAACCTCAAAGGAAATTGGGGGATTGAGAATCTAAGTCCTGGCCCAAAACTAAAATAATAGTCATTTATACTTAGGGTTTTTAAGTCATTTAAATTTTTCTTTACCGCTATAGCATCAAAGAAAAAGTCAAATGATAAAATACCATGAGCTAATGGCCATCTGAATTCTATCCAGTTATTTTGCATAACAGTTCCGGCCCCTGTATGTCCCATTCCTATCCAACCTCGCCCCTTGAAGGCTCCATCAATATATAGCATCCTATCAAGAGTAATAGTTTTTTTCTCAAGAGGAATTTGAAATGAGAAGTCTGAGTAAAAGGCTAAAACAAATTTTAAGTTCCAGATATCGCTTACAGGATAATCTAGAAGAGTTAGATATAATTCTCCCTTTGTATCGGATTGAAAGACGTGTTCATTTTCAATTTTCGGTAGAAGGCCAAAGAAGCTTATTTCTTGACTTAAAAACCATCCCTTAGAAGGATCATGGGCAACGTCTCTATCATCTACAGATAGTTTTATTTTGAAAGAGTTGTTTAAGCTCCATCTTTCCTGTTCTACTCTGGTTTTTTCTTCATAAGGTCTGTACAGCATACTGTCATAAAAATTCTTTACTATACCGAAATTTAGGCCGCCTCTTAAGGTTATGACTGCAAATTTGGGGAACCATCTATATCCTGTGTGCATTCCTATACCGAATTCGAGACGATCATATTTCATTTTAAAGGCATCTGCCAATGAAGAATTGGCTTTATATTCCGATTCAGTCAAAAAAGGATCAGGTATATTATTATAGTTCAAGTCTTGATAACTATACATAGTCTTATGGGCTATGGAAAAGTCAACTCCTACTGAAAGAGGATGACCTAAAAACCAGTTTTCAGTAAAACCTACAGTTAAGCTTTGTTTATCACTTGAAACATTGACATTGGTCGATAACTCTCTTCCTGTTCCAAACAAGTTTTTTTCTTCCCATTGTGCAAATACTGACATAGGAAAGGTATCTGGATCAGGGGTACCGGAGAAAGTAATTCCGAATTGAACTCCTGCCGTAGATTGCTCTTCAACATTTATGATAACATCTACAAGATCAGCTTCCGAACCGGGCTGTACATCAGGTAAAACATTCGAAAAATATCTTAGGTTGGCTAGGTTTCTAAAACTATTTATTAGTTTTGTTTTAGAAAAGACATCTCCTTCCTTTAGTAGAATTTCGCGTAAAATAACATGTTCCTTAGTTTTAGTGTTTCCCTTTATTATTATATTTTCAACATGACTTCTTTCACGCTCAACAATTGTAATTGTGTATCCTACTTCTTTAGTTGAGGCGTTTCGGTTTTCTTTTTTGTCTATATAGTTGCCTGTGTAACCGTTTTCAAAATATAAGTTTGCTACATCTCCGAACCCGATTTCAAATTTCTTCAAGTTAAAGATATCACCTTTTTTAAGTTTAAATTTTTTGCCTAGTTCTTCACTGGAAAAAATATAGTTACCCTGAAAGTCTACACCTGTATAGGTAAACTGTTCTCCTTCCATAATTACATAGGTAAGGGTAATTTTGTCTTTTTGCGGGTCTGACTCGGTATCTATATCTTTTTTTATTGTTTCAACATGAGCATCAATATAACCATGCTCTCCATATAATAGTTTTATTGCACTTTTATCGGTTTGTAGAGCTTCTTCTTTAAAAAGACCTTTTTGCACCAGCCATGCTTCTTTAGAAACAAGAACTTTTTTTAAGGCTTTTTCGGGGAATTTTGAATTTCCTTCAAAAAGTATCTTGGTTATAACCGACATTCGGCCTTCTATTACGTAAAATTCAACATTTACACTATTTTTTGTTTTATCTTCAGTAGTTTTACTTGATATTTCCGCTTTTGTAAAACCTTTTTCGGTATAAAAGTCTTTTAAGGCTCTTTCTGCATTTTTTATATTAACTTCATTAAAGATGTCTCCTTTTTTTACCTTTATAGCTGATAGTAAATCCGCTTTTCTGATATTGTTGTTCCCTATAAAAACAACATCTTTTACGGCAGGTTTTTCTTTAATTGTAAATTCCAAAAATACATATTGATATTTGTCGTCTGCAGGTATTGCTGTAGGTACTATATCGGTAAAATAATCTAATGCATATATTTTTTGTAAAATTTCCCAATATAGCTCATCGGAAAAAGGCTTTTTTTTGTATGATTTGAAGATTTCATCTAATTCTGAAGCTTCAATATTTTGCAAGCCTTTAAACTTAATCTCTAAAACAGGTTTTCCGTTATACCAACCCTCCGGTTCTTGAGCGAAGCAGTTTAAGGCAAATAAGATTAGCATAAAACCTATAATTTTTTTCTTCAACATTTTTTATCCCCTTAATCAATAAGAAAATTTCCATGATAATGTTAATCCCGTATCTGACACAAACAAAGAATCCAGACTGCTGGGGGCTATGTGCCATCTAAGCAGTGCAAACGGAGTATTCATTTCAAAACCTATCTCAGGCTGAAAAAGTAAATTTCCGTATATTGGTTTTCTAACAGAGTCTGTTTTTGCAGAAAGCGGATCATAGTAGCTAAGATGCAGCATTGCATCAGCATATATGGCAGAACCAAAATACTTACCAATGTAAACACTTGTATTATCAAAATAGTTACCGATTGTCAATGGCTTATCATTTGAAGATCTAAATAAATTCTCTAAAATAACATTTTGTATAAGCAGACTTCTTACAGAGAATACATCTACATGAAGAACATCTCTGGCTTTTTGTTCAAGTTTTTTCATTAGGCCTATGTTTGCTAAAATGTCTGAAGCATTTAGCAGGGTTTCTTTTAAAACATTGCTATTTTTTAAATCTCCTAAGGCTACTTGTCCCATTAAATTCATTGTATCGGAATCAGACATAGCCATTGGGGGTGAGGTTGTGATTACCGGTCTAAACCGTTCAAGATCAAGATGCTGCTCCTTTGCCGTCAGATTGATTGTAAGAGGTTGACCGTCGGCCATTTTATCCTTTATCTCTGCTCTTACCGATATTATGGGTTCAATTTGCTGAAAAGGAGAATTAAGAATTTTCAGCTCGCCTTCTTTTATATAAAAGTTTCTTTTTATGTAGAATATTTCGCCTGTACGTATTTTGGCAGCGCCTGACATTTCGAATTTTCCAAGTCCCGTATCAAGGATGAGGTTAAAAGGTTTGTTTTCGGTATAAGCAAGAGCTCTTAAAAAAGGAAACTCCGTTGATGGATACCTAAATTCGGACTTTTTACCAAAATTTAAATTTAAATTCATATAAAAGACAGTTTTAGCTTTTCTGTCTGACTTTTGCTCATTTTGTTTTTGCAGATCAGCAAACGGAACCGAAAAATAGCCCTTGTCAAAATATGCGTCTCCTTCAAGAGTAACCAGTTTAGGATTTATTTCAAGTCTTATTTTACCTTGAGCCCTTCCGTCCGCATGAAAGGCTATGTTTTTTGTTTTTATTAAGCCCTGTGTGTTTTCAAGGACTCCGCAGTCTACGGTAGTATAATATGGAATCCAGCCGATAAATTCCGACTTGGCTTCACCCCATATACTTCCGACTTTTCCGTGAAGAATAGTATATGGTACGGATATAAGGGTTCCGTCAAATTGTATAGGAATTTCGACAGTACCATAGGTATCGGGAGAATATCCGGGTGAGGTACAGAATACCTTTTCTCCCTTAAGAGTACCATAAAATAGAGGGTCCTTTTGAGTACCGTTTATTTGCAGGTCTCCTTTAACATTGCCGCCTGAAAATTTGATAATATTATTATTAGGTATAAAGTTTATTACCTTTGCAAGATCAATACCTATATTTGATACGGATAGATTTATGTTATTCTGTGACAAAATTCCATCAATGTTTAAATGGAGCGGCAAGGATTCATCTATATGAAGGGATACAACTCCGTCATCGGTTTTAAAACCGTAAATTTTGTCGTTGTTGCCGGCATATAGGGCTATAATACTTGGCTCTTTTACCAATGAAGCTTTGATGCTTCCTTCTCCTTTTTGACCGGCAAGAATCCAATCGGATATTTCCATGTCAATATTAAAATGAGAAGTCATATTAACGGTTTTTTCTATAATGCTTTTGTTCTCAGTATTTTTATCTGCAGTAGATATAAAATCAAAAGAAAAGGCAGCCTTGGTATCTGAGTTTTCTTGTTTTTTTGGGTCCTTTGTTTTTGCTTCATATAAAAATGTAAGAGCTCCTTTTTGTTCTGAAGGATTTATAAATGCCTCAATGTTGTCAATCTTATGAATTCCCCACTTAAAGGACGATTCATAAAGATTCATCTTATCGTTATCGATAAAGGCTGATGCTTGTCCTTCAATATTTTGCCCCTTTAGATTAAACGATATATTTTTTAAGTCGGCTTTTACCGAAAGGGAATCTTTATTTCCAAGAAATATAAATTCGGCTGCTATTTTATTTTCAGGTTTTTGTTTTTTTAAAAAACGGTTAAGGGATATATCTTTTATCTTACATGTTCCGTCAAAGTAAATTTTATCCGAAACCGTAAATAATGAATTGAAAATAAAGCTCTCGGTTTTATTTTTATCTAAGAGAGAAAGATTAGCTTCATATTGACTAATATTTTTATCCGAAGAAGGAATCAAATTAAGAGCTGCAGTTCCTTCAAGCTGTTGATTTTTTATTCCTGCTTTTACATTATGAAAAAAAACTTCTTTAGGCTTTGCGTAGCCTTCCGCATAAAATTCAAGGCTTTCATCGGTTTTTGTTATATCTGTTTCAAGATGTTCCAATTTAGCATAATTGCAGGTAAGTTCCCAATTTTTGTTATCTTGGTATTCAAAAGAAGTGTCGGCAGAAAAAATAGAAGCTATAAACGGAATGGGAAGCTCTTTTACCTGCATAGTTCCTTTTAATTTTTTTTCAATATCTTTTAGAATGTTTATGTTTAATCCATAGTCGCCGTAAATATTTATTATTTCATCAGTGAAAAGGCCTGAAACCTTATAA
>CAJPPE010000149.1 GCA_905372345.1 uncultured Treponema sp.
GGTGAAACTATGTTTTATAAAGAATATATAAACTATATTGAAAGCGATGATTGGGAAACCGTACATAATTCTTTTTCAGTCAAAGCTCCCGAGAATTTTAATTTTGCTTATGACATAATAGATAGAATGGCGAAGGAGTACCCCGAAAAGGAGGCTCTCGTCTGGTGCGATGAAACCGAAGAAAGGTTTTTTTCGTTCGGAGAATTGGCAAAACAGATAAATAAGACGGCCAATTTTTTTAAGGCGATGGGGATAGGAAGAGGCGACACGGTTTTGCTTTTTTTGCGAAGAAGATATGAGTTTTGGTTTGTTCTTCCTGCCCTGCACAAAATAGGAGCAATAGCCGTTCCCGCAACTGTCCAGCTCGCAGCCCATGACATCGAATACCGTATTCAATCAGCCAATATAAAAATGATAATGGCAGTACAAGAAAAGAATTTGCAAGAAGAAATTCAAAAAGCTGCCGAATCCGCTTATAATAAGCCCCTCTTCGTCTGGGTGCATGACGAAATGGACGGTTGGATTTCCTTTGATAAACTCGTAAAAAATATGAGTG
Source organism: uncultured Treponema sp. (assembly GCA_905372345.1). Classification (GTDB taxonomy): domain Bacteria; phylum Spirochaetota; class Spirochaetia; order Treponematales; family Treponemataceae; genus Treponema_B. Next base: position 557 of record CAJPPE010000149.1, read on the forward strand.
AAGATTTTACACCTCCTCAAGGAGAAGCCTACCCTTGCGGAAAGGACACTGCTCTTTTGTACTTTACCTCAGGCACTTCGGGCAACCCCAAAATGGTGGAGCATAATTTTTTATATCCGCTAGGGCACATTGCAACCGCAAAATTTTGGCAAAATGTCAAGGAAGGCGGAAGGCATTTAAGCGTTGCCGAAACAGGCTGGGCAAAGGCCATGTGGGGAAAGATTTACGGTCAATGGCTTTGCGGCTGTGCCGTCTTTGTATACGACATGAAAATGTTTATCCCTAAAAACATGCTCGAAAAATTATCAAAATACAGGGTAACTTCCTTTTGTGCACCTCCTACCGTTTACAGGTACTTAATCCGCGAAAAAATAGAAGATTACGATTTATCCTCATTGGAAGAATGTACAACGGCAGGTGAAGCCCTTAGCATGGACATCTTCAATACCTTTAAAGAAAAGACCGGAATAGAACTGCGGGAAGGCTACGGGCAAACAGAGCTTACCCTCACAACAGGATCCTTCCCCGGAATGAAAATCAAACCCGGTTCAATGGGAAAGCCCGCCCCCGGCTATGAGATAGATATTATCCGCCCCGACGGATCTTCTTGCAAGGCAGGAGAATCGGGAGAAATCATCTTGCGTTTGGATAAAAAGGTTCCCTTCGGAATGTTCGGAGGCTATTATAAAAATGAAGAAAAAACGGCCGAGGTTTTTAAGGACGGAGTTTACCACACGGGAGACGCCGCCTATAGGGATGAAGACGGTTATTTTTGGTTTGAAAGCCGAACCGATGACCTTATAAAAAGCTCCGGTTTCCGTATAAGCCCCTTTGAGGTGGAGTCGGTTCTCCTCCAGCATCCGGCAGTCTTTGAATGTGCGGTAACAGGTGTACCCGACCCGAAAAGAGGGCAGGCGGTAAAGGCCTTTGTTGTTTTAAACAAAACCTATCGAGAGAGCCAAGCCTTAGAAAAAGAGCTTATGTTCTTTGCAAAGAAAAATGCGGCTCTTTACAAGGCTCCGCGTTCTCTTGAATTTGTAGAAACTTTGCCTAAAACTCACAACGGCAAGATAAGCCGGGCAGCAATCAGAAGCCGAAAGGCCTGATAAAAAGGCTTACAGATAAAAACCGGCCTTGACAGAGAAGCCGTAAGCAAGTAGACTTTGTTCTATAAAAAAGCTGTTATGTAGACAGCCTGACATAAAAAACGTTCTTTAATAAAGAACAATAAAGAGTACAAAAATGCGGAAATTTACGCAAAAAGGAGTTTATATGAGAAGAGTTGTAATTACAGGCCTCGGTGCCGTAACCCCCATAGGAAACACCCTGAATGAAACATGGGAAGGAATCAAAGCAGGTAAATGCGGAATCGGAAACATTACCCAATTTGATTGTTCCGATTTTAAGATTCAGATAGCGGCAGAAGTAAAAAACTTTGACGCTTCACAATTTATGGATAAAAAAGATGCCCGTAAAATGGCTCGGTTCACTCAATTTGCCGTAGCCGCAGCTTCACAGGCAATGAAGGATGCAGGTCTTTCAAAAGAAAACATCGATGCAAGCCGCACAGGTATAATACTCGGAAACGGTATAGGCGGTTTTGAAATCTACCAAGAAGCCTTTAAAAAATACTTTCAAGTTGCTCCGGATCGTATTCCGCCGATGACCGTTCCTCTTCTTATTCCGAATGAGGCAGCCGGAAACATAAGTATGCAGTTCGGCATAAAGGGCCCGTCTTGGACATTGGCTACGGCCTGTGCTTCCGGTACCGATGCCCTCGGAAATGCTTTAGACCTTGTCCGCTCAGGAAGGCTTGATGTATGCGTATCGGGCGGCACGGAATCTACAATTACGGGTTTCGGCATAAGCGGTTTTACGATTTTGCAAACCCTCGCCTCAGGCGATCCTGCCAAGGCTTGCTGTCCCTTCGATAAAAAGCGTTCAGGCTTTGTAATGGGCGAAGGCTCAGGTATTCTCATTCTTGAAGAATATGAACACGCAAAAAAGAGGGGCGCTAAAATATATGCGGAATTTGCAGGCTATGGAGCTTCCTCCGATGCCTATCACTTAACCAGTCCCGACCCCTCAGGGGACGGAGGAGCATTGGCCATCACCAACGCACTCGCCGATGCAGGCGTAAAACCTGAAGAAGTTCAATACTATAATGCTCACGGAACCTCGACACCGATTAACGACCCTGCAGAAACGGCCATGATTAAAAAAGCTTTCGGAGACCATGCGTATAAAATGAAGGTTTCTTCAACCAAATCGATGATAGGCCACTGCTTAGGTGCTGCAGGAGCCCTTGAAGCTATCTTCTGTATAAAGGCAATGGAAGAAGGATTTTATCCCCCGACCATCAACCTAACCGAACCCGACCTTGAAGCCGGCTGTGATTTGGACTATGTTCCGAACAAGGGTGTCAAAGGCGAAATAAACTGTGCCGCCTCAGGCTCTCTCGGCTTCGGAGGCCATAACGGTGTCGCCGTCTTCAAAAAGATAAAGTAATGGCTTTTTAAAAAACTGTAAACGGATGAGCTAAAACCGTTCAGAATGTATGGACTTCCAACATTTTGAACGGTTTTTTGTTGGTTGAAAAAGACATGGCCTTGGAAATATTTTTTAATCATCAGTATCGTGTATATTAGTTTTCATAATAGCTATTGTCTCTTCTAATGTGGATAATCTTATTTTATTGTCTTTTTCTAGTGCGTATTGCGGATAACCTACACAAGCCCCCTCTTGTGCTTTTAGCCATACTAAATATACTTTATAGCCTTTCCAATCGGGCTTGGCTCTATATTTGTCGAAATCTGTGTTATGAGTTTTAATAAAATCTTGAATTGTCATTTGACCTCTCCCATTATTTGTCCTCTTAAAGATTAGTTTAGTCCGATTCAGTATAATCATTGTTCAGCTATCATTTTATCATTTATCTGCCATACTGCATAGCCATGCTGAGTTAGATCTTTGCTATGGCTTTTACTCTGTAACTATGGGTACATTCTCTGGCTTGTAGACACAAATGCTTTTTTCTTACTTGAAAAAAATAAGGTATTGATGTAGGATTAAGGATGAAGAAGTTTTGTTAAGAATATAATCTAAATAGGAGACAGCAAAAATGGATAATTGTATATTTTGTAAAATTATTAAAGGCGAAATACCCGCAAGTAAGATTTATGAAGATGATGATTGCTTAGCATTTTTGGATATTCAGCCTGTAAACGCAGGCCATGTATTAATAATTCCCAAAATACACGAACAATACATATATAAAATCGATGACAAGATAACATCTAAAATGTTTATGGTAACAAATAAAATTAACAAAGCAATACGTCAGTCTAAAATAAAATGTGAGGGTATTAACTATTTTTTAGCAGATGGAGAAGCTGCCTTTCAAGAAGTGAGCCATGCTCATATACACTGTTTCCCAAGATATAAAGATGACGGATTTAAACTACAGTTTTCTGGAAGGTACTATAATCACAAGCCGAATAGAGAAGAATTAGAAAGAGTAGCTAAGGAAATACGAGAAAATTTGTAAAGTAAAACAGTATACCTTTATAATTTTTTGTGTGTGCTATAGCAATACTTTAAACATGGAGAAAAAATGGAAAAAATAAAATCATTGTTTGATTTATACAATCGTAAAGAAACCGGCTTATCAAGAACTTTGGCTTGCTTATTTTATTCTGACTATAGGGTAATTCGAGAAATTATAAAAGGCGAAAACTTTAAATTTAAAAAGGAAGATGTTAAGACACTAGAAGTTTATTATGAGCCCAGTTTTGGTTCTGCACGTTTTGATATCCTTTGTTTAAGCAAGAATTATGCAATAGTTATAGAAACTAAAATAGGGCTAAGCACTGTTGGACAAGATCAAATGAATAGGTATTTAAAAATTCTTGAAAATTACAGTCAGCCGAAAAAGATTCTTATATTGCTAACACAGTATAATAATCAAATTGAATTTTCAGCAAACACTAATGTAAAGATTCTGTATAAAGAATGGAAAGAAATATATGAAGTAATCAAAAAATACAACATAACTATAAATATCGCAGATGAATTTGATAGTTATCTTACAGGGAGTCAAAATATGAAAATATCGGATATAGACATATGGGCGGTTGTCATCAATAAAGATGCTGAGATCAAAAGAATAGAGGAAGACCTTGTTTATAGAAATGACAATTATCACCAGCCAATATTTATCGGGATTCGTGAATGGGATACAGATGCAAAAAAAGTATTGATAAAAAAATTATATCCCGTAAAAGAAATTATACCGCCTAAAACCCCTCGTTCTCGTATTTATAATTCTGATGATGATAAAGCATACATCTATGTTTTGGATAATCCGCTAATATTGGAAAAACCAATATATAAAAAATTCAATCAAAATTCAGCTATAAGCGTAAGTTTTTCTGATCTAGAATTTGCATAATATACACTTCCCGATAATAATTTATTATTTTACCGGTACCTTGTACTTCTTGCTCAAAAGATATACAATAATGTTAATATAATAACAC
>CAJPPE010000150.1 GCA_905372345.1 uncultured Treponema sp.
ATTTTTATTTCCGATATTTCATTTAATAAAACGGGATGTTTTTTTTGTAAAATATCCAACTGAACAAAAAGCTGAGAAAGTTTTTCATTAACCTGCATACCCTCTCGAGGATTTTTAAATGTCAACCCTGTAATAATCGGTAAATTAGATTGAATAATAGGAGAACCTATCCTAAAAACCATACCATATCCGTCTATCTCCATCGGAATTGTTTTTCCTTCAACCTCCGTAAAAGCAAGAGCGACAGCCTTTCTTTCAACTATTTTAATTGAAACCTTATCGGGGAATTTTTTTTCTACAGTAGCCGACGCAATTCCGGGATATGATACAAGTCTTTTAGAAATCTCAGAAGAATTTATCGAAAGCCATTTAGTATTGCTTTCGATTCCCGCAAGTTTTTTTACTTCTATAGAACTTAAATCGGAACATCCCGAAATATTTATTGCTGCTATAGAACTATAGGGTAAAATTATTGCATAATAAACGATCTCTCCCAATAAAAGCAAGACAAAGCTAGTAATGAAAAATTTAATTACAGCCGATTTAAGTTTTGATGATTTATTATTACTAATAACATTCTCTTTAATATATGCATCATTCAAATAATCATCTTTTTTCCATGTATATAAAATATCAGCCATCTATTTCTCCTTTTTGTTTACATATCCTGATGCATTTAAAATTAAACCGCATAAACAAAATGTAACTACCAAAGAAGAACCTCCCGATGAAAAAAAAGGAAGAGGTATTCCTGTAGCAGGAATCATTTTTGAAACAACAGCACAATTTACCAGAGACTGAATTATGATACAACTGACAGCCCCAAAAGCTACATACGCACCGAATCTATTTCTACAGCCAAAAGCTATTCTATAGCCGAAAAATGCAAAAAAAGCAAGCAATGCAATATAAAATACTACACCGATAAATCCCATTTCTTCTGCCCATACAACAAATATAAAATCGGAATATATTTCAGGCACACTTGCTATTTTACGCAACCCATTTCCTAATCCCTGTCCCCAAACTCCTCCGCTTGTTAGTGCATTAAGAGCCGCCTGTATTTGAAAACTTGAATCTAAAGGACTTCGTGAAGGATCCAAAAAAGATAAAACACGTTCCATTCTATATTCTTTTGTTATAATCATTAAAATAAAGATTGGAGCGAAACTTACAATTCCTTTAACAAACCATAATATCGGCACACCTGCTATAAAAAACATCAAAGTACCGATAAAAAAAATAAACACGGAAGAAGAAAAGTCATTTTCCAAATATACCAAAAAAGCAAACAAAGATATTATAACAAAAGGCGTAATAATCGAAACTAAAGGCTGATCATAGTTACCGTTTTTTTTGTCGAAAAAATTAGCTAAAAATAAAATTAAAGTAAGTTTTAAAAGTTCCGAAGGCTGAAACATAAAACCTGCAATATTTACCCATCGGGAAGCACCGTTTCTTTCTTCTCCGATTCCGGGAATAAACGGAAGCAGACAAAAAATAAAAGTTGCAAGCATAATAAAAGGCAGCATTTTTCTTATTGTAGAAAAATCTACAAAGAGAAAAAACATCATTGCAATGATACCTGCAATAAAATGCTTTATCTGCTTACTGACAAAATAAAGATGATTGTCAAAAAAACGTTGAGCGTAATGAATAGAACCGGAATACAAGGTTGCAAATCCGACACCGAAAAGGAGAAGAATCGACATTGCAAAAACAAAGTCATATTTTTCAGAGTGAATATTTTTCTTTGCAATAATATGCTTTACCATTTAAACCTCCTCTTCTTTTAAAATAGATTCCAATCTTTCAAGTTCCATTGATCTTGAACCTTTTAATAAAACAAAATCATCTTTAGATAAATTTTCTTTAAGCTGTTTTTTTAACGCATCGAATTGATTTGTTTTAAACTTATATATTTTTTTTGAAGAAGAAACTTTTAAACCTTCAAAAGCGGAACAAATATCATCTCCAAAAAAATATAAATCATCGGCATTAGAGTTTATTGCTTCTTCAATTATTTTTTTATGTTCATATTCGGATTCAGACCCTAGCTCAAGCATAGATGCCAAAACATAATGTTTTGCACATTCGGTATTTATAGAATCGCAAAACTCTATTGCACTTTTCATTGAATCAGGATTTGCATTATAACAATCCAAAAAATAGGTTACAAAGCCGTGCAAGACCTGCGATCTACCAAACAGAGGCCGCACGGCTTCTAAACCCGATTTAATTTCCTTAGCCGAAAAACCTTTCTTTTCCGCCAAGGCTATACATAAAAGAGCATTTTTTACATTATATACTCCGGGTAATGGAAATAAAATTTCTTCTCCTCTATAAAAAATTTTAGAACCTGATACACCGGCATCTTCAACCTTTTGCACCAATGAAGAATCATTATCCGATACGGTAAAAATCGAACCATGAGAAACATCTTTTAAAAAATCCGTAAACTCACAGTCAGGAATAAAGCCTAAAGCATCATCATCAAAAAAAGAAAAAATTTCTTTTTTTTCCTCAGCAATCGCCTGCTTTGTGCCGAGAATTCCGATATGGGCAGTTCCTATGTTTGTAATTATAGCAGCGTTTGGTAAAAGAACACTTGCTATTTCGGCTATCTCCCCCTTACGGTTCATGCCAAGCTCAAATATTCCGGCTTCATGTTCGGGACGCACTTCAAAAACGGAAAGAGGCAAACCCGTTTCGGAATTTAAATTCCCCTTTGTCGATACGGTATTATATTTTTTAGAATATATAGAAGCCAAAATTTCTTTTGTAGTTGTTTTACCGCTTGATCCCGTAATACCTATCTTATAAAGACTGGGGAACTTCGATAAATAATATCTTGCAGCATCCTGTAAAGCTTTTAAATTATTTTTTACGGCAACGCATGAAGCATCGTACTTTTTGCATAATGACAACAATGCAGTTTCATTTTCATTAAGATAATCAAAGTCAACAACAAAAAATTTAGCCCCATTCTTTAAAGCAGCCTCTATATAGATATGCCCGTCCTGATTTTCGCCTCGTAAAGGAATAAAAAGAGAATTATTTTTTACATTACGGCTGTCTATAGCTACGGAAGAAAAAGCTTTAGAAGAATTCGATTCATAAACAAGCCATGCACCGGTACTTGTAAGCAATTCATCAAGATTCATAAGAGAATAGTCTAAATCATTGCTTAAGTTTTCTCTAACCATCCTTATTCTCCTTTGAAATTGAAACCCTCAAAATCTCGGCCGACAAAGCTTTTCTCATTTTTAATTCTTCAACGGCAATTCTTTCGATACGCTCAGGCTTCGATAAAATAGAAATACCGGAAATTTTCTTTTTATTTTCATCAATAATTTTAGACTGTTCCTTATTATAATCAGCCAAATCCCTTTCAACACTTGTATAACGCGAAGACTGCAAAACCACCGCAAATAAAAAAAGAGGAATAAACAATGTGAAAAGCACAGCAAGTATTTTTTTCATTTTAACTCTCCCGATAATCAATTTTACGCACAACCCTAAGGCGTGCACTCCTCGACGGAGGATTAAGCCTTATTTCCTCATCAGAAGCCTTAACGGCTTTTTTTGTTAAAACCTCAGCCTTAGGCCTGCCCCCGCACTTACATATCGGCATATTTTCGGGACAGGTACAGCTTTTCCCTAATTCTTTAAAATAGAACTTTACAATTCTATCCTCAAGAGAATGAAAAGTAATAACTCCAAGCCGTCCGTTAGGAGCCAAAACCGAAAAAGCTGCTTCCAAAAGACGGGGCAGTCTATCAAGTTCTCCGTTCACGGCAATTCTAAGAGCTTGAAACGTTTTTGTTGCAGGATGAATTTTTCCATGCCTGTAATTTTGAGGAACAGCCTTGTAAATACAATCAGCCAATTCTTTTGCATTACTAAAAGCGACCGCAGCTCTTTGCTCAACTATACGGGAAGCTATCTTTCTTGAATAGCGCTCTTCACCGTAATTAAAAATTAAATCCGCCAAATCTTTTTCATTATAAGAATTAACAATATCGGCGGCACTTAATCTAAGCTCAGGGTTAAGCCTCATATCCAAGGGTTCGTCAGAAGAAAAAGAAAACCCCCTCCCCGATTTTACATAATGAAACATGGATATCCCCAAATCCAAAAGAATTAAATTTGGAGGAGCAGAATCTTTAGGATAGTTTTTAAAAAACTCATCGGACCAGCCTAAGTGAAACCGGAGGCGTTCACCGAAGGGTTTTAGCCTTTCTTTTGCCCGTTCTTGAATAGAAACATCGGCATCAAGGCCTATCGCATTCAGTTGAGGATATCTTTTTAAAAAAGCTTCAGTATGTCCGCCTTCTCCCAATGTTCCGTCTACAAAAAGATTATCGGAAACATCGGGTTTTAAGAATTCGAGACATTCTTCAAGCAATACCGATGTATGAACTGGCTGCATAAGACCTAAAAACCTATTTCACCCAAAGCTTCGGCAGCTTCAGAAAAATCCGGCTCACTCTCCTTTAAATATTTTTCATATTGTTTTAGATCCCACAACTCACAACATTTACCGAGACCTAAAATAATACAGTCTTTTTCGAGCCCTGCACACTCGCGGAGGCTCTGGGGAATAGATATACGGCCGTTTTTATCAACCTCAATTTCTTGGGCAGGGGCAATTAAGCGCCTCATAACCAACAAAGATTGTGCTTTAAACAAAGAAGTTTTCTTCATAATCTCATCAGAAAACTTTTTCCACTTATCCGCAGTAAAAATCCAAAGACAGTTACCTACACCTCTTGTAATAACCAAATTTGAATCGGGTAATTCTGCACGAATTTTAGCCGGAAACATAATTCTTCCTTTTTCGTCAAGAGTATTTTTATATTCTCCGGTCATTGCAAAATTACCCACTTTTTACTACTTTCTCCCACTTACTCCCATTTTATCACAAAAATTTAGAATGTCAAGCGGTTTACATAAAAAAAGTGCATTTTTTTTAGATTTTTTTAATATTTTTTTTAACAGCCAGAATGAAGGACAGATATAAAAATCTTTTAAATCAGTTTGACTAACCTTCACCAATGCATTTTTAAATTGATTTTCCG
>CAJPPE010000151.1 GCA_905372345.1 uncultured Treponema sp.
ATTATCGACATCGAGATTCAAAACAGGTGGAACAGTGAATTTGTTCAACGTACCATCTTTTATTGGGCTAAAATGTATACGGAAAACTTAAAAACAAGTGAAGTATATACAAAACTGCCTAAATGTATTACAATAAACATAGTGGGTGAAGGTTTTAATTTGAATTCGCTTATTCACAGTGAATACAATGTAGTCGAAAAGCACATAAACGACAGGCTTTCCGATGAGCTTGAAATCCACTTTTTAAACTTAGCCAAGGTTAAAGAACAGGACGAAAATACAGAATCCGATGAAAAGAAAAAGAAACTTTACAACTGGCTGAAGTTTATCGAAACTGACAATTCGGAGGTAAGGGAAATGTTAGAACAAGAATCGACGATGATGAGAAAAGCAAATGCAACAATAGAAGTAATGGAAATGAGCCCTAAAGAAAAGTGGCTATATGAAAACCGCATGAAATATGAATATGATAAGGCTTCTTGGAAACATGTAGGTTATCAAGAAGGTATAGAAGAAGGAATATTGCAGGGAGAAATAAAAGGGATGCAACAAGGAATTGAACAAGGCTCTTACCAAACAAAACTCGAAACGGCAAAGTTGATGAAAAAGATGAATTATCCGATTAGTGATATTTGCACAATATCCGGTCTTTCTGTTGAAGAAATTGAAAAACTATAATTAACTTTATCATCTTTTAAAAAGTATTTTTGTTTTTCCGTCCGGAATGCTCCGCTTCCTTTCGGGGTTTTTTATTACAGCCCCTTAAAAAAATCCTAGACCTTTCCGTTTAAAAGTTGTATATTAGTAGCATGAGTAAAAAAATAAAGTTCAATATTACGGGAATGACTTGCTCGGCTTGTTCTTCCCATGTTCAAAGGGCTGTCGAAAAACTTGAAGGATCCGCCGAGGTACAGGTAAATCTTTTAACCAACAGCATGAGCGTCAATTACGATGAGGCTTTCCTCAGTGCGGATAAGATTATAGAGGCGGTTGAAAAAGCTGGATATGGAGCCTCGCTTGCAGATAGTTTAAAAAGCTCTTCTTCAAATAAAAATTCAGCTGATTTTATCGGCAAGACTTCTGGTACTCGTTCATTTCAAAACGATGCCGCCAAACTTGAAAGAGATAAGATAAAAAAAAGGCTGATCTTGTCTTTAGTCTTTATGATCCCTCTTTTTTATGTATCGATGGGACACATGGCTTCTCTTCCGATTCCTCATTTTTTGCACGGAATAGAAAATGCTCTTATTTTTAGTTTTACTCAATTTCTGCTTGCTCTTCCCGTGCTGATTATAAATAAAAAATTCTTTACAGGGGGCTTTAAGGCTTTTTTAAACAAGGCACCCAATATGGACTCCCTCGTTGCGGTCGGTTCCGGCGCAGCCCTTATTTACGGCATCTTTGCTATTTATAAGATGGCCTACGGAATGGGGCATGGAGATATGGAAACGGTAAGGCTTTTTGCCGGAGATCTTTATTTTGAATCGGCTGCGATGATTTTAACCCTCGTAACCTTGGGGAAATTCCTTGAAGCCAATGCAAAGGGAAAAACTTCTCAAGCAATTACAAAGCTGATGAACCTTAGACCTAAAACAGCCCTTGTTATAAGGAACGGTAATGAAGAAGAAATTCCGGTTGAAGAAATTGTAAAGGGAGATTTGATTTTAATCAAGCCCGGCTTTTCCATTCCCGTTGACGGTATTATAGTCGACGGGAATTCTTCGGTAGACGAGGCGGCAATTACGGGCGAAAGTCTCCCTGTCGAAAAAACCGCAGGAGACAAGGTAGTAAGTGCTTCCATAAATTTATCAGGAACATTTACCTTTAAGGCTGAAAGAGTTGGCGATGATACAACCCTTTCCCAAATAATTGCCCTTGTAGAAGAAGCCTCGGCCTCGAAGGCTCCCGTTTCTAAACTTGCAGATAAGATAAGCAACTACTTCGTGCCTGCGGTCATAGCTATTGCGGTGATTACGCTTTTTATCTGGCTGATTGCAGGCGAAGGCTTTGAATTCGCTCTTTCCAGAGCGATTTCGGTGCTTGTAATTTCCTGCCCCTGTGCCCTAGGCCTTGCAACGCCTACAGCTATTATGGCCGGAACAGGCAAGGGAGCTCGGCTGGGTATCTTAATCCGCTCTGCAGAAGCTCTTGAAACGGCTCATAAAACAAACACCGTAGTCTTGGACAAGACCGGTACAATAACCCAAGGCCGCCCCGATGTAATCGCAATTAAAAAAACCGAAAACTTTAGCGAGGACGAAGTCTTAAGCTTTGCCTATAGTCTTGAAGTGCTTTCCGAGCATCCCCTCGCAAATGCCGTTATAAAACGAGCAAAAGAAAAAAACTTAGAGGCTTTGAAAATTAAGGACTTTAAGGCTGAACACGGTTTTGGGATTTTGGGTATTGAAGAAGCTTCGGGCCTAAAAATCTTTGCAGGAAATGAAAAGCTCTTCCAAAAAAACAATATCGAAATTTCCCATGCCAAGGCCGAAATTGATGCCCTTGCGGAAAAGGGAGCGACACCTCTTTTGATTGGCGTAAGCGGCGGTACAGGCGGAAGTTCTTCGGAAACCGATACGGGTGCAAAGCTCATAGGAATTATAGCTGTTGCCGACAAAATTAAAGAAGGCAGCATTGAGTCAATAGCCGAATTTAAGGCTATGGGCATAAAGACCATAATGCTTACGGGTGACAACAAAAAAACGGCAAATGCCATAAAGGCTCAAACGGGAGTGGATGATTTTGCTGCCGAGCTCTTGCCTCAAAACAAAAAAAACGAAATCGAAAAATTGCACCAAACCGGTCTTAAAACGGCTATGATAGGAGACGGCATAAACGATGCCCCTGCCCTTATGACAGCCGATGTAGGCATAGCCATAGGAAACGGAACCGATATAGCTATAGAAAGCGCAGACATTATTTTGATGAATGATAATTTACAAACGGCTGTAGATTCTATTCAGTTAAGCCGTGCCGTTATGCGGAATATAAAAGAAAATCTTTTTTGGGCTCTCTTTTATAATTCTCTATGTATACCCTTGGCGGCAGGAGCTTTTTACCCCCTCTTCGGAATTGTTTTAAGCCCGATGATTGCAGCAGCTGCCATGAGTTTAAGCTCGGTGTCTGTTGTAAGCAATGCCTTGCGTTTAAATTATTTTAAGCCCAAAAGAAAATATAAAATAAGCCGTGATGCAAGTTCTGATTCAAGTTATACTGGAAACTCAGAATCTTGCCTAACGGATAAAAATAAAATCAAGGAGAAAGAACTTATGAATACCGTATTAAAGGTAAACGGCATGCAGTGCCAACATTGTGTTTCCCATGTTAAGGAAGCTTTAACAAAGATTTCGGGCGTTTCAGCCGAAATAGATTTAGGTGCAAAAACCGCAGTTATCACTCATCCCGAAAGCGTTGCAGTTGCAGACCTAAAAAAAGCTATTGAAGATGCCGGCTACACCTTAGAGTAGATTTTTAGCTCCTATGGAAAGGGCTTATACTCATTTACCATGCTTATCGCAGACGAAACCTTGCGGCCCTCTGCCATTTCCTCGGCTACGGACACAGCTTTTTGAATAAGACCTGCGTTGTCGGCGACACCGTGTAAAACAATCTCATCTTTCGAAATATCGGCTTCAAGGAAATATATTTGAAGTTTCAAATCGAAAGAAATGTGGTTTACGATTCTTTGAGCTAATAAAAGCTCTTTTAATCTTTTATCGCCTGAGGCCGCCTCTTCTTTGCTTACGGTTTTTTCAAAACCGTATTTGATTATCTCGGCAGCTTGAAGAGGACTTATATGCCCCGTATTTATAACTAGATTATATTCGGAAGAGTCCTCATTAACCGTGTTAAAAAAGCTCTTATGGAAACCGTCGCGGTTATTATCGCTTTCTTCCATCAGTGCGCGTGCGTCTTTTTCAGAATAATTGAATTCCTTCATCAACCTTGAAATTCTTATATCGTCGGCAGTAACCAAACGGACAGAATAAAGGCCCGGCACATTTCTTAAGATTGCGAAACCTCCTCGGCCGATAAAAATACTGTTGCCTGAAGAAGCGTGCTCATATACTGCTTCACGCAGATAATCAAAATAGGAATCTCTCTCTCTTGAAAGGGATGCCCAAAAACTAGGCTTGCGTTCATCATATTTTTTTAACTGTGCTTCCGAAATCCCTCTTGCAAGCAAATCTTTTTCCAACGACTTACGGTCAACAAAGTTGTAATTTAAAAGTTTGGCCAACTCAATCGCTGTTTCATCACCAAAGGAAGCGATTTTGCGTGAAATAGTTATAATTGCCATAAAAACCTCCTATTGCAATTAAATTCGCTTTATTATAGAATAACCCGAAATCCTTGATATGTCAAATGGAGAATTGCGATTTTTATGGAAAAGAATAACGGGATTGAATGGAAGCCTGATGCTTCCAGAGAAATCTTAAAAACAAGGGTCTTTACCGTATATGAAAAAGACAGTATTTCTCCTGAAGGAGAAAAAAAGACCTTTATTTCTTTAAAGGCTCCCAGCTGGGTTATTGTTGTGCCTGTATACCGAAACTCATCGGGCGAAGATATCTTTGTAATGGTACAGCAGTGGAGGCACGGTTCGGAAAGCGTCTGCATAGAATTTCCGGGAGGGGTTGTTGATAAAGGGGAAAAACCGGAAGAGGCGGCTTTAAGGGAACTTTTAGAAGAAACCGGACGCACGCCTAAAAAAATAAAATGCTTATCGGTATTGTCCCCCAACCCTGCAATAATGGAAAACTCTTGTACCGTCTTTTTGGCGGAACTGGACAAGGGAGAAGTTAAGCAAAATCTTGACGAGGATGAATTCTTAAATATTCTTGAAATCCCCGTTAAAAAAGTTATTCAAAACATGGGTAATCCGCCCTATACTCATGCTATTATGAATGCAGCTCTTTTCCTATACTTAAAAGAGAAAGAATTTCACTGATATATCGGTATACTGATATATCAGTGAAAAGTACTGAAATATCAGTGAAGATTTTACCTAAGATATGCTATTTTTATCAAAATTCTGCATATTTTAGTAAAAATTCCGGCATTTTTATTAAAA
>CAJPPE010000152.1 GCA_905372345.1 uncultured Treponema sp.
CGAATTGTTACAAAGTTTCTGGCAATCCGTTGGTTGAGTTAGGAAACAAAGGTTCTGAGCGAAATTTAAAGTTGTCTACACAAAGATAAGATGTTAAAAATCTGCCATGGATGGTGGTGATTCCTATTTTGAGAGTTTTGTAAATGTTAAATCTTCAAATTTTTTTACCATTTGTGTTCTCCTAATTTTTTCCATTCACCCTCCTCAATTATATTTATAGTTATTATTTGAAAAAAAGAGTAAATTTTCAAAAAAATTCTATGGTTTTTAGTTAAAAGACAGTAAAGCTAAAATAAGCTTTACAAAAACAATCTAAATATCAAAAAAAAAAGCGGACATCCGGTTCCAGTAAGAAAAGGATGTCCGCCTGTCATCTAATTTAAAAAGTAATTACTCAGCCAAACGCTTATACCTATCATACCTCTCCTTAGCATCTTCCTCTGCACGCTTAAATAAAACTTCCGCAACATCGGGGAAGGTCTTTTTAAGCGAAGTATAGCGGACTTCGGAGTTGATAAAGTCTTGGAATGAAGCGGTCGGCTCCTTGCTGTCAAGCTGGAAGGGATTTTTGCCTTCGGCTTTTAAGCGGGGATCAAAGCGGTATAGGTGCCAGTAACCGGCTTCAACAGCCTTTTTCTCCTGCTCGACACTTCTACTCATTCCTGAGCGGAGTCCGTGGTTGATACAGGGAGCATAACAGATAACAATAGAAGGTCCGTCATAGCTTTCGGCTTCTTTTACAGCCTTTACGAATTGGCTCATATTGGAACCTATGGCAACCTGAGCTACATAGACATAGCCGTAAGTCATAAGCATTGCACCCAAATCCTTTTTGCGGATTCGCTTTCCGCCTGCCGCAAATTTGGCGACAGCTGCTGTCGGTGTCGACTTTGAGGACTGCCCACCGGTATT
This sequence comes from uncultured Treponema sp., assembly GCA_905372345.1. Lineage (GTDB taxonomy): Bacteria > Spirochaetota > Spirochaetia > Treponematales > Treponemataceae > Treponema_B. The sequence goes on from CAJPPE010000152.1 coordinate 913, forward strand.
GGAATAAACTTCCGTATCGAATACGAGGATATTAAAGTCTTCGCCCGAGGCCATGGTGTGGTCAAGACCGCCGTAACCGATGTCATAGGCCCAGCCGTCTCCTCCAAATGACCAGACACTTTTTTTGACGATAAAGTCCTTCAGCTTGTAGATATATTCCAAGAGCCTGTCAGCTTCAATATTTCCCGTATCATATTTGAAGGTATGGCTTTCGGGAACCGGAAGATAATCGGCAGCATCTGTATTTTTTACGGCCGTATTTCTAGGCGGCTGATGAGCATCAAAGAGAGCCTTAATCTTATCGCAGGTTAAGGTATTGGCTTCAACATCTTTTTTGTTTTCAATCCACTCTTTAAAAAGAGGAGTAAAATCTGTTCCTACATTGAGCTCAATAAATTTTTTCATATAGTCTTCGGCCTGTTCCCTCAACTTACGGGTGCCGAGGGCCATTCCGTAGCCGTAGTTTGCATTGTCCTCAAAAAGGGAGCTTGCCCAAGTGGGCCCCTTTCCTTTTTCGTTATAGGTAAAGCCGGCAGTGGGATACGATCCGCCCCATATTGAAGAACAACCGGAAGCGTTTGCTATCATCATACGGTCTCCGAAAAGACGGGTAACCAGGGTTGCATAGGCCGTTTCGCCGCAGCCTGCACAGGCTCCGTGGAATTCCAAGAGAGGCTGTTTAAACTGGCTTCCTTTAACGGAGAACTGATCCATAAGACCGTGCTTTGTAGAAACATTATCAACTGCATAATCCCAGTTTTTGCTTTGAGCTTCTTCTTCAGCCAAGGGCTTCATAACAAGGGCCTTATTCTTTGCAGGACAAATATTTGCACAGTTTGAACAGCCCGTACAATCCATAACCGAAACCTGCATCCTGTACTCAAGCCCTTCAAGGCCTTTTCCGTTGGCCTTTATAGTTTCAAAGCCTTCAGGTTTAGCAGCCCTTTCTTTTTCATTAAGAAGGAAGGGGCGGATTGTAGCATGAGGACATACAAAAGAACACTGGTTACACTGAATACAATTTTCCTTTATCCAATGCGGAACTTCAACTGCAACACCACGCTTTTCGTATCGGCTGGTACAGTTAGGCATTCGGCCGTCTTCAACACCTTTAAAGGTGCTCACTCTTAGAGCATCGCCTTCCTGCCTGTTAATAGGAATAAGTACATTGCGTACATAGGGCGGAAGATGAGAATTGCAAATCTGTGAATCCTCCGCATTTGCCCAAACGGCAGGAACCGCAACCTTGTGAAGAGAATTTACCCCCTTCTCAACTGCGGCATAGTTCATATTTACAATGTCTTCACCTTTTTTACCGTAATCCCTGACTATGGATTTTTTTAAGCTGTCAACAGCTTCTTCTATGGGAATAATTTCTGCAAGTTTAAAAAAGGCAGACTGCATAATCATATTGATTCTTCCGCCGAGACCGATTTCCTGAGCGATACCTGTAGCATTGATTGTATAAAATTTTATCTCATTTTTTGCAATAAAACGCTTCATTTCTCCCGGAAGGTTGGCTTCCAATTCTTCATCAGACCAGAGGCAGTTAAGCAGGAATGTTCCGCCTTTTTTTAAGCCCTTCAATAAATCGTATTGATGAACATAGGACTGCTTTGAACAGGAAATAAAGTCGGCATCGCTTATAAGGTATGTGGATTTTATCGGCTGCTTTCCAAAGCGGAGGTGAGAAATGGTTACGCCTCCCGATTTTTTACTGTCATAAGCAAAATAGGCTTGGGCATACATACCCGTACTATCGCCGATAATCTTGATAGCACTCTTATTTGCTCCGACGGTTCCGTCAGAGCCGAAGCCCCAGAATTTACATCTGATTGTTCCTGCGGGTTCGGTCTTAATTTCCTCCAAAACAGGGAGACTCAAATTTGTTATATCGTCTTTGATTCCTACGGTAAAATTGTTTTTGGGAGCATCGGCTTTAAGATTGTCGAATACTGATTTTACCATTGAGGGAGTCGTATCCTTAGAAGCAAGCCCGTATCTTCCGCCCACTATCAGAGGCTTATTGGGCACATCAATGTATGCACCCAGTATGTCTAAATGGAGAGGTTCGTAAAGAGCACCCTTCTCTTTTGTCCTATCAAGAACGGCAATCTTTTTAACCGTCTTGGGCATTACATCAAAAAGGTATTTGGGCGAGAAAGGACGGTAAAGTCTTACCTTTATAAGGCCCACCTTTTCTCCCTTGGAAACAAGATAGTCAACGGTTTCTTCGGCCGTCTCGGTTATAGAACCCATAGCTATGATTACGCGTTCGGCATCGGGAGCTCCATGATAGTCGAATGGCCTATAAGTTCTTCCCGTCAAGGCCGAAATCTGCTTCATATAATCGGCAACTATTTCTACAACATCGGTATAGAATTTATTGGAGGCTTCTGCCGCCTGAAAATAAACATCCGGGTTTTGGGCTGTTCCTTTGGTAAAGGGATGCTCCGGATTCATTGCCGTGGTACGCCAATCGTTTAAGGCCTTCCAATCAAGCATCTTTGCAAAATCTTCATACTCGATAAGCTCGACATTTTGAAGTTCATGGCTGGTTCTAAAGCCGTCAAAGAAGTGAAGGAAGGGGACTCGGCCCTTTATCGCTGCAAGGTGGGCAATACCACCGAGGTCTATAATTTCCTGTACCGAACCGGAAGCGAGCATACCGAAACCCGTTTGGCGGCAAGCCATAACGTCCTGATGATCGCCGAAAATAGAAAGGGCGTGAGCCGAAAGAGCTCTCGCCGACACATGTAAAACACCCGGTAAAAGCTCTCCGGACATCTTATACATGTTTGGTATCATAAGTAAAAGTCCTTGACTGGCCGTAAAGCTTGAAGCTAGGGCGCCGGCAGAAAGGGCTCCGTGCATTGAGCCTGCAGCCCCCGCCTCGGACTCCAGTTCCGAAACAAGAACGGTTTGACCGAAAATGTTTTTTCTTCCGTTGGCTGCCCATGAGTCAACCAGCTCGGCCATATCTGAAGAGGGCGTAATCGGATAAATCGCAGCTACATCGGTAAAGGCATAGGCTACATAAGAAGCTGCATTATTACCGGTCATTGTTTGAGTTTTCTTTTGCATACTCTTTTTTCTCCATAAATTTTTAAAGAATGAACACCTCCAAAAAAGCTTTTAGAGGTGTTCTTAAGATTTATTTAACAAGTTTATCTAAAGCTTGTTTTAAATCTGCAATAATGTCTTCCGCATCTTCAAGACCGACAGAAAGACGAACCAAACCTTCGGCAATATCCGAAGCGGCTCTTTCTTCAGGGGTATACGGAGAGTGGGTCATACTTGCAGGATGCTGAATAAGGGTTTCGGCATCACCTAAGCTTACTGCAATGGTTGCAAATTTAACCGAGTTTATAAGAGTTTTACCGGCTTCCAATCCGCCCTTAACGGTAAAGGCAATCATAGCTCCGCAAAGCTTCATCTGTTTTTTTGCAAGCTCATATTGCGGGAAGGATTTAAGACCGGGGAAGGCAATGGACTCAACTGCCGGATGTTTTTCCAAGAACTCTGCAACTTTTTGAGCATTGGCGCAGTGCTTTTCCATTCTGATATCGAGGGTCTTCATGCCTCGGCCTATTAGGTAGGCTTCAAAGGGCCCCAATGTAGAACCTGTCATATCCTTAACACCTACAAAGCGTACCTGATCGATGAATTCTTTTTTACCGACAACAAAACCTGCAATAACGTCTCCGTGCCCGTTTAGGTATTTTGTTGCAGAATGAAGAACAACGTCTGCACCTAAATCAAGAGGGCGCTGAAGATAGGGAGTCATATAAGTATTATCTACTATAACCTTACATTCGGGATTATGAGCATGAGCAATCTTACTTATTGCTGCAATGTCGCAAAGATACATGTTCGGGTTGGCCGGTGTTTCCAAATAAACGATTTTTGTATTCGGCTTTAAAGCTTTTTTAACGTTTTCGGGATCTCGCGTATCAACGAAGGTTACATCAACACCGAAGCGTGATAGACCATGATTTAAAAATGCAAAAGTACAGCCATAAAGCGTCTTTCCGGCAACGATATGATCTCCTGCATTTACAATTGACCAAATACATGAGGTAACGGCACCTATACCGGAGCTTGCAGACATACATGCTTCCCCGTTTTCAAGGCAGGCAAGTTTTTCTTC
>CAJPPE010000153.1 GCA_905372345.1 uncultured Treponema sp.
ATGTATAACAGTAAAGTATTATGGAACCGATACTACAGCATTTGAAACAAAATATTTCGGAAATATTACCGAATTTAAAAAATCAGCCATTGCTGATTCTAATGATATTATTTTGAATGGAAAAGAAGACTTTAGATTAGGCTTTGATCCTCTTTATCCAAATGAAGTAGACCTCATGAAATGGACAGGACAGATCCGGCTTAACGATATTTTTTACGATATTCAAATTAACTATCGGCAAAAGAAAGGAAACTATGGAATTGAAAATATCCGAGAACTTGATATTCAAAATCTCCCGCCTATCTATAGATTTGAAAAATTCAATATATCCGGTTCTCAAGCGATTTGGGAAAAATCCGTACATGAGTCGGAATTACCGGTTAAGCTTGCAACTTTTTCTATTGAAGACGCCGAATTTTATGTACTGTTAACAAGCATGCATACCGTAGCGACAATGAAAGATAGCATGAGTTCTTTTATTCAGATGGTTAAATCAAAAGATCAAGTGTTCCATATTGTTAGTTCAGACGGAATAATTTATGCAGAATTTACTAACGATAAATATAAAATATTTAAGGTGAATAATTCAAAATTGGTGCCTGAAAAATTATGGCCTTGTATAGCAGTATTTTCAATTGTAAGAATTATCTGTTCCAAATAGAATTTATATACGGCATATTTGCAAATTCTCAAAACCTGTCATACATTGGAAAAACTAACCTAATACCGCCCTTTGAAGCATTTTCAATAAAGGCTTCAAAGGGTGCTTTTTTTTCTAAAGGAATTTGCCCCTTTACCCTTATCCTTTCGCCGTAATCGGCTTGTAAGATTTCAACCGAAAATTCATCAAGGCTGCGTTTTAAATTTTCCCATTCGGAATAAGAACATTCAAATTGAAAGGTCTCTTTTTTGATAAGCTCTTCGGTTGAAGCTTCTTGAAGAACAAGTTTTGCAGAATCCGAGTAGGCCTTTACCAAGCCGCCGGTTCCCAAAAGGGTTCCTCCGAACCAGCGTGTAATTGTAAGCATTATGTTTGTGATTCCTGAACCCTTGAGCACTGCAAGAGCCGGCCGGCCGGCAGTTCCAGAAGGCTCGCCGTCATCGGAGCAGCCTAAGACTTCTCCATTTTTACCTGCAACAAAGGCATGAACTACATGACGGGCATCTTCGTATTTTCCCTTTTGGTTTTTTAAAAGCTCCCTGGCTTCGGCGGCAGACTTTATAGGAAAAATTTCCGCTAAAAATCTTGAGTTTTTTACGGTGAGCTCACTTGAAGCATATTGCATTAAAGCTTTCATTTTAAAAGGCTCTCCCTTTTTTTTAATTTCCTGTCGGCATAAAACATAAAAATTAGGCCGGCCGTAAAGGGGAGTATTGCAAAAGTCAAGTTATCAAAAAAAGAGTCTGTCGTCATCGGAGGAAAAAGGGCAAAAATTCGAATAATAAAAAATATCAAATCATAAAAAGCATTTAAAAAGTAAGAAAAAATAAAGCCGGTAAACGGAAATAAAAGAGACATAAAAATTGCCCCAAGGCCTAAAATTAAAAAGGCAGATATAAGAGGGCTTACAACAATAGAAGCAATTATACCTATAGGAGCTAAGACTCCTATTTTGCTTATTACAATGGGGGCGGTAAAGGTTTGAGCACCTATTGAAGCCGAAAAACTTCCCAATATTTTAGGAGGTATTTTCCCGTTCAAGATATCGAATACGGCACTTCCAAAGATAAGAATTCCGGCCAAGGCACCGTAAGAAAGCATAAAGCCGAGACTTAGGGCATCATCAGGCTTTACGGCAATATGAAAAATAAGCATTGTACATAAAACCGAAATCATAGGAGGCTGGAGCCCCAAGGACTTGCCTATAATAATTAAAATCATCATGCCGAGGGCACGGTTTAAAGATGGAGCCGCTCCTGCAAACCAAACAAAGAAAATAATGGAAACTAAAGAAAATTTTATCGCGAGGCTTTTTTTTCCGAATATAGAGCCCATTTGCAAGGCAGCCAGACTTACCAAAGAAACATGCATTCCTGAAAGGGCCAAAACATGGGCAAGCCCTGCATTTCTAAAAGCTTCCGAAACAGGAAGAATCAAAAAATCCCTGTTTGCAGAAAGGAGGGCTAAAAGCAAAGCACCTGCACTCCCCCACCCTGACAACAAACGCATAAGATAAAACCGCAAAAAAGCTCTTAATCTTAAAACGGCCGATTTCCAGCCTAAAAATTCGGGGACGGATTTATCTCCAAAAAAGGCCAAGGGGCTCATAGCGTTTTTCTTTGTTCCGAAACGTCCCGAAGCTTCAAATATTACGCCCTTGGAAAAGTTAGTTAAAGCTTCTTTTCTTGAACCGGCCTTGCAGGCCGAAATTCCGTAAGCATTATTTTGTAAAACCATCTCCGAAGGAAAAAATATTTTTATATTTCCCTTTGCAGAAAATTTAGCCCCATTATTATACGAAAAAGAAATAAGTTTAGCATTTGCAGCATAGTATTTTTCACCGGCAGGATAGGCTTCTCCCGTAAGCTCGGCTTGAATACTTTTAACCTTATTTAATTCGGCAAGGGAAAAAGGCTCCACATAGATAAAAAATAGACGTAATACTGCAAGGCTTCCTATAAAAAGCCCTGCAAAGATAAAAGAATATTTCTTTTTTCTAAATATAAAACCGATTATAAAACTTAAAATAACGATAGAACAGCCGCACAGGCAGAAATTACAATCGGTTTTAATACAAAAAACTTATTACGTGTTAATTTGTTTTCATTTACCACTTTAACTCCTCTATGGCATTTCGAGAAGCTTGTTTAACCGTTTCAGAATAATTTAAATATTCAACATACAATAGATAGTCAAATGCGGTTTTATCTCCAAGCTTTCTCAAAGCCGTAATCACACTGAGCACTAAAGGCTCACTGTATTGCTTTGTTTTTTCGGTTTCCGAATTTAACACACCTAAAAATATTGACAAATTTTGCGAACATTCGATTGTACCCAAATTTCCCATACAATCGATTATCTTAATAAGCAATTCATCACCGCGCCGATTTGTTTTACGTAAGCCTTGTACATAGTAAAAAAATTTGTTTACCTGAGAAGAAGCCTTGCTCCATTTTAATGCAGATAAAACAGGTAAAGTCTCTTCAATCAAATTTTCCGCACTTTCAAAATCTACATCTTGCAGATTTTTAAGACCGTAATCAAATACAAGCTCACTAATCCTGCCAAGCTCAGTACCTTCAATTCGCTTATTTTCTTTTGCCAATAAATACAGTGTCCATATATATTGTATGTTTTTTTGCATTGTTTTAGCAAGAATTTCATCAAAATAATTAAAAGAAATATTATTTAACGCAGTTTTTACCGTATTTTTTAAACCATCATTTACAGGATAAAATAAGGTTTTAATCAAGACATCAAAAGAAGAAGGATCGGCAAAATTCCCAAGAGTTTCGGCATAAACCCTTAAAAGATTGACATTGAAAGCTTTGCCGGAAATTAAATCGGATAAACCGGTCTCGTAAAGAGAATTCAGATAATCCGTAAAGGCGGAATCTTTTTGAACTAATTTGCTTATGCTTTTTAAGCAGGCAATTTGAAAATCTTCATTTTCAACAGTAGAAAACAAGTAGCGGATACTTCCTGAGGCCTTTAAGTCGTTTAGTTCTCCAAGTTTTGTTACGGCAATTATACCTATGTTTAATAATCGGTCATCATTTTGCAATATTGCATAAGAGGATTTAACATATTCCACCGCATCTTGGTATATGGGAATTAAGCTTCTATCGTCCGATTGTGAAAGTGAGCGTAAAATAACGGCTTTTGCATCTATTCCTGCAGAAATAAAATCTTTTCGCAAGTTTAAAAGCTCATCTTGGTCTATGGCAAAAACAGAAAACCTACAAAAGATAAAAACTAAAATAAAAACTATTCTTTTCATACGGAATCCTCACCTTCTGCAAAATCATAGAGTGTTTGATCTTCCGCCAAATCTTTTTGCAAAAAATCAACAGCGTTCATTTCTTGACCATTGTTTAACGAAGCATTATTTTCTTCATCTAAAATATTTTTTATAAATTCGGTATTATCATCAACGGCTATATTATATATGTAGGACAAAATAACGTTCTTCATTTTTTGATCTAAAAATTCACACTGAAAGTGAACTCGGGATTTATTGGACGGCTGATCATAAATAAAGCGTACAATCTTACCGCACATTACGATCTCAGTATTCTTTAATGTAAATTGCAGCTTCATTCTGATACCCTTTGCAGCCTTGCCCCGCACAAAAAACATTGCCCCGTCTTCCGATATATCCTTTACGTTTGACTTTACGCCTCCTTGCGTTTCATAATCGGAATTATAAGGATCTCCGGTTCGAAGAGGAAACATCAAGCCTTCAATATCACACGAAGCCCTAACAGATTTTCTTTTTTGTGTACGCACCATTTTTTTTGAATGTCTAACATAAATTTCTATGCGGTCATCTATTTTTTTTGCCTTAACAGCTTCGGAAGTAAAAACATATCCTGCATCATTTTGTTTCCAAAAATAAACTTTTATAGCTTTATTTTGCCAATTTACTTTTTCTGCCCGATCAGCAGATGCATCATAAAGAGCAAAAACCAATCTATCTTTTGTGTTTGCCGTAAGTTTGCCGTAAACTGTTGTTTCCCTGGGAACAAAGATAATACAAATTTGACCGATATAAATTTCATGAGTCGATTCCAGCCTTCGTTTTTTTTGAACTTCTTCCAATTCAATCTTTGTGCGGTAATCATAGAGCTTATTAAGCAAAAGCTGCATTTTTTGGGAAACATCGGTATCCAGTTTATTTTCAACCTGACGGGCAATAAAGCGGATACATTCGTCCAAGGCAGCAACCGACCAAAAAAGACGGGACTTATCTTCAAGACCGACATAACTAGCCGTGCGCCACAATAATAAAAGATTGGAAAATAAAAATCCTCTGTCTTTTCCCTCGGTAAAAAAACGGATCAAATCAAAAAACTTTCTTCCCGGAAGAGTAAACGAGAAAGCCATAAATAAAAGAAACAC
>CAJPPE010000154.1 GCA_905372345.1 uncultured Treponema sp.
TCTTAAAACAGGTAAAGCGAAGAGTGAATTTACAAAGGAGATAGAAGAAATGGTACAAACAATAAAAAATAACGAACAAGCAAGGCAAGAATACAGTTTAATGTCTACTTTTGAAATGGACGCTAGGGAGAAAGGGGCTTATGACAAAAGCATAGAAACAGCAAAACTTATGAAACTAAAAAACTTTGATATAGCTTTAATTAAAGAAATAACCGGTCTTCCTGAATCCGAAATTGAAAAACTCTAATTTACTCTTCAAGCTCTTTTGCTTTTAAGCAGGCTTCAATGCAGGCTGACCATAGAGGGTCGGGAGATGAGGGGAGGGCTGAAATTTCTATTTGCTTTTTTGTTTCAGGATGTTCAAATTTTAGGGAGTGGGCGTGAAGTCTGATCCCGCCGGATTTTTCGGTACGCGCAAAGCCGTATTTGATATCTCCCTTTATGGGCATCCCCAAATGAGAAAGCTGAATACGGATTTGATGGGTGCGGCCTGTTTCGGGGAAGATGCGTAAAAAATTATAGTTATCGCCAATCCCCGAAAGCTGCCAATAAAGAGATGCTTTTTTTCCTCTTTGCCTTGATTCCGTTACAAAAGCTTTTTGCAGCTTGGTATTGAATTCAAGATAATTTTCGCAAAATTCTTTTTTATAAAGAACGGGAGCGGTGCGGTTTATTCCCGAATCGGCCGCCGAGTTTAATTCTTCTATTTTTTTACAGATTGCCCAATATTCTTTTTCTACCTTTTTTTCTTTAAAAAGATTATTTAGTTTTGTGTGCATCGCAGGAGAAAAAGCTATGAGCACTAATCCGCTTACAGGCTTATCCAATCGGTTGACAGCCTCGGCATATTTTTTTTCGCTAAAGGTTTTTTTAAAAAAGACTTGAGAATTGTCACCGCAGTTTTTTAAAACTACTGTAAAAAAATTGTCCTCAAATAAAATTCTTACTTCATTGTGCATTTTAAAATCCCAAACATTGCAGCCGGGATTATACAATACTTTACGGCTCTTGACAATATCGCTAAAAAGATAAATAATATCTTAGACTTAAAGTTTATTTATCTTTAAGAATTTTAAACATTTTATTAGGGGGAAACTATGTCGAATATCCATGATATGGAGTTTTTGCAAAAAAAAGTTCAAGAATTAAAAGAGCAGGGCTTGTACAAAGAGCTTGTTACGCTTGAAGGGCCGAGCGATGCTGAATGTATTATTAACGGAAAAAAGGTTATTAACCTTTCATCCAACAACTATTTAGGCTTTGCAAATCATCCGAGGCTTAAAAAGGCAGCTATTGAGGCTATCGAAAAATACGGAGCCGGAGCCGGAGCTGTACGCCCCATCATCGGTAATATGAAGATTCATGATGACTTGGAAAAACTTTTAGCCGAATTTAAAAGAGAGGAGGCCGTTTTAGCTTTCCAGTCAGGTTTTAACTGTAATGCAGGCGTTATTCAGGCTCTTACGGATAAGGGTGACCTAATCATTTCCGATCAGCTGAACCACGCTTCAATCATCGACGGTACCCGCCTTTCAAAGGCCGATAAGGCAGTTTTCCAGCACTCCGATATGGCCGACCTTGAAAGAGTTTTAAAAGAAAAAAGAAATAACTACAACAATGTTTTGATTATAACAGACGGCGTTTTTTCAATGGACGGAGATATAGCCAAACTCCCCGAAATCGTTGCTCTTGCCGAAAAATACAATTGTCTTACTTATGTCGACGATGCTCACTCAAGCGGTGTTTTAGGAGAAAGCGGACGCGGAACAGTAGACCACTTTAAGCTTCACGGAAGAGTTGATGTTGCAATGGGTACCCTTTCAAAGGCTATCGGTGTTGTAGGCGGTTATGTTGCAGGAAAAAAAGTAACTATCGACTGGCTTAAAAACAGGGGCCGCCCCTTCTTATTCTCAACAGGTCTTCCTCCTGCAGCCGTAGGAGCCGCTATTGAAGCCGTTAAGATGCTCATGGAATCAACGGAATATACGGACAAACTTTGGGCAAATGCCAAGCACTTTAAAGAGGGCTTAGGAAAACTCGGTTACAATATCGGCCACAGCGAAACACCGATTACCCCGATTATTATCGGAGATGAAGCCAAGACCTTGGAATTCTCGAAAAAGCTTTTTGAAAACGGCTTATTCTCAGGCCCCATCGTATTCCCCACAGTTCCCAAGGGAACAGGCCGAGTCCGATGTATGGTTACTGCAGGTCACACTACGGAACAGCTTGACAGGGCTGTAAAAATCTGTGAAAAAGTCGGCAAAGAAATGGGAATCATTTAAGGGAACCTCTAAAAACTTCAGTTTTTAGAGATGTCCTTAATCCTGTTTTTTAAGATAAAAAGCACCGATTTGAAAATATCAAACCGGTGCTTTCTTTGAATTTTGTAGATAAGGAAGTTAGTTTATGGTAGAAACAAAGAGTAACGAAGAAAAATATAGCCGCCCCTCGTGGGACGAATATTTTATGGATGTTTGCCGAGCTATTGCAAAGCGGGCAACCTGCGACCGCGGAAGATCAGGCTGTGTTATTGCCCGCGATCACCAAATTCTTGTTACCGGTTATGTAGGAGCTCCTACCGGTCTTCCTCACTGCGATGATGTAGGGCACCAATTTAAAAAAGTTCAGCATGAGGACGGAAGCATTACCCAGCACTGCGTGCGAACCGTCCATGCAGAACAAAACGCTATCTGTCAGGCAGCAAAGCGGGGAATCAGCATTGACGGAGCAACTCTTTACTGCAAGATGACTCCCTGCCGAACCTGTGCTATGCTCATCATAAACTGCGGGATCGTAAGAGTTGTAGCCGAAAAACGCTATCATGACTCGGCCGACACAATCGAAATGTTTAAAAAAGCCGGTATAATCCTAGAGCATATTTCCGACTCTTTAGAAGAATACAAGGGACAATAGAGAAAATCAGCGACTCGTTTGAGTTTTAGGCTTTTAATGGGACAGAGCCCACTCTTTAAACCTTGAGTAATCGGGCGGGATATTAACCGCTTTTAAAGGCCTGTATTGTAAACTTTCTAGCCTATCCGGTAAAGACGGCGGCCTTCCAATAGCCGGTTTCATAATTTCCGGGAACTTTGCAGGATGAGAGGTTTGTAAAACTATTCCCACCATACTGTTTTTGTGAATTGAAGATGCCCATGTTTTTATATTTGCATATTTTAACGGTATTCCCGGGCCTTCATCATTTTCTGACGTTTTTCTCTTTAATGAATTAAGTGCCCCATTATAGACATCCTGCCAGGCTGTCCAAGCCATAGCACCGTAAGGATCTATTATATAGCCTGTTCTTTCATTACATGTTCTTACGGAAGATATTGTTCCAACATCGTCAAGCCAATAAGGAATGATTTGTTTTTTGAGTTCTTCAAAATCGTAAATTTGAAGCATCCGCTTAAAGTTGATTGTATTAGGAATATCCAGAGCCGGCGTATTGGTCTTTACAGCCGGTCTTTTTTCAAAATCCTTAACGTCTTCAACTGTGAGCCAATCCGAAAGAGCATGATTTTCATTTTCGGCCGAAATAAGCCCCTTGATCGGTGTTCCCATTTTTTTTGCAATCAGAGCTGCGGTAAGGGCTGAAAAACTTCCTGACGGTATTGAAGTTATGATTGAAGGATTTTCAATTTTGTTATCGTAATCGCTGCGATATAATACGGTTAAGGCCGCATATACAAAAAAAGCAACTTGAGGTAAAAGAGGGGCTATGTTTAGGGCTCCTCCTGAGACAAGTTTTAGCTTTTTTAGTAAATCTTCGTCTTTAAGTGCTTTATCCACAATATTTTCACAATCTTTAAAGGATCCGTCCACACAAATAGTATAAACGTTTTTAGGTATTGAAGAAAGAAAGTTTTCCTGTATTTCCGTTAATGAATCCTTGGGGTATAAAAGAAGGGCTTTAACACCTTTTACTTGGGAAACAGCTGATGCAATTGCACAAGCTCTTTCGCCGGAGGCCGGCACAATGAGGTTAATCTCTCCGTCTTCATCTTTATTAAAGTACTCTAAAAGATAGGCTAAAAAGCCTGCTCCTATGTCCTTATAGTTGCAGGTTGGCCCATGAAAAAGCTCTAAAATATATGTTGTAGGTGCTATCGGGTTTATCGGGAGTCTGTGAGGATAAAATTGAGCTATTATCGACATTAGCTCTCCTTCAGGAATTTCATCGCCGCAAAAACTTTTTATAATTTCAAAACATATATCTCTAAAAGACGACGGAGGATTTTTATAAATCATTGCCGGGCTTATTTTTCCGAGTTCCGCCGGCATAAAAAATCCGCCCGTTTCAGAGTTAAAACCTTTTAGCACTGCTTCTTTAAAAGAAACTTGAACTTTTTTATTTGTTATATCATAAAATTTCATCACTACTTATCCACAAGTTTTACATAGATTTTTCACATTTTGTATTCTACAATATAAATCATTCATTGTCAATTATCAAGTTCAATCAAATTTTAATCAATCAAATTTTAGGCTTGACATTTATGTTCTTTCATACTAATATCAAAAATGAGAGGTAACACATGAGAGCAACGGATATTATTATGAAAAAGCGCGGAATAAAGGGGCAGTCTATAGAACCCTTAAACCGCAAAGAGATAGAGTTTATTGTAAATTCTTATGTAAGGGGCGAAATTCCCGAATATCAGATTTCGGCATGGCTTATGGCCGTGTATTTTAACGGAATGACCTTTGAGGAAACGGCTATTCTTACCGATGTTATGCTTCATTCCGGGAAGGTGATGGACCTTTCAAGCCTTGAAGGCCCATTTGTCGATAAACATTCTACCGGCGGGGTAGGGGATAAGCTCTCGCTTCCTCTTGCTCCCATTGTTGCGGCAAACGGTGTTAAGGTTCCAATGATGAGCGGCCGGGCACTTGGACATACGGGAGGAACTCTCGATAAGCTTGAGGCAGTTACGGGTTACCGCACCGACTTGACCGAAGCCGAATTTAGAAACTTTATATCAAAAACAGGCTTTGCTATGACGGGCCAGACAAAGGAAATCGTTCCTGCAGACCGC
>CAJPPE010000155.1 GCA_905372345.1 uncultured Treponema sp.
CATGCAGATTGTTTGCCGCCAAAACGAAGATTCGAGCGATCTTTTCTATATAAGTTCGGGACGCTATGCCGTCTATGTAAATAATAAATTAATGTCGGTTTTAACACCGGCTGACATTTTTATAGGCGAAATGGCTTTCTTGATGAATGACAAAAGATCAGCCACCGTCGTATCTATCGGAGAAGGTTCGTTAATTAAAATTCCTAAAATGAATTTTATGAAACTGATAGAAGAATATCCTCATTACGGTATTTTCTTATCACGCTTGTTGGCAAACCGCTTAGCCCGTCAATCAAAGATTACGGCAAAACTAAAAGAAGAACAAGAAAACAGCAAGTAGGGAATCCCAATAAACCCATCTAATTTAATCAGCGGAATTCTATCAAAGCTTCTTTTAGAGTTTTAACAAAGATTTCAAACTCATTCTTTTGCGTTAAAGGCCCTATTGAAACCCTCACTGAATTTTGCTGCACTTTAGCATCAATTTTCATAGCCTCTAAAACGGGGCGGGTTTGTTTTTTTGATGAACATGCAGAACCTGTAGAAATACAGATACCCTTTTCTGACAAGCAGCGGACAAGGACTTCGCCGGTTAATTCTTTAACCGCAAACTGTAAAATCCATGGTGAAAATTTATCCTTTAGCTGAGGACGAGCTTCGGGGATAAAAATTAAACCCTCAATACCTGAAAGTTCTTCAATTAAAAAATCCATTAATTCTTTTGCATGACAAACATAACCATCTAAATTTTCATAATATTTTTTTAAGCAGCCGGACAGAGCTAAAACACCTGCAAGGTTTTCGGTTCCGGGCCTTATGCCCTTTTCTTGCCCGCCCCCGCGGATAAAGGCCTCCATATTTTTAGCAAGATACAAAAAACCGATTCCTCTGGGTGCTCCTATTTTGTGTCCGCTAAAAGAAGCCGAATGGATGGATAGTTTTGAAAGTTCAAAAGGAATCTTTCCTATAGCTTGGACAGCATCGGTATGAAAATGGATTCTTCGTTTTCCCTTAGAATATTCTTCAAGAGCCTTTCCTATTTCGGCGATGGGCTGAATTGCTCCGGTTTCATTGTTTACCGCCATCACCGAAACAAAGGCCGTATCGGAGTCTATGGTTTTTAAAACCGCATCGACACTTATAAAGCCGTTTTTGTCCGAAGGGATTTGTAAAACCTTATAACTGCGGGCCTTCATAACGGCAGCCTGTTCCCTGACTGCGGAATGTTCTATACCGCTGACTGCAATCGAACATGTAGAAGGCAGGGATAATAGAGAGAGCATAGGAATGTAATCTCCCTCGGTTCCTCCCGATGTAAAAATAATATGCTCAGGAGCCGTATTCAAAAGTTCTGCAATTTCCGCACGAGTGTCTTCCAAAACTTTTCGAGCATCCTTACCTAAAAAATGCTTTGAAGAAGGATTTGCAAAATATTTAAACGATTTTTTTAAGGCCTCCGTAATTATCTCTTCTTGAGGGATGGCTGTTGCCGCCCAGTCTAAATAAATCATAGCACATCCTTGATGTCTTTTTCATAGGCTTCATAAATAAAAGTTTCACAAATATTTTTTTGTAAAATCAAACGGATTTTAGCATCTATATTTTTTTTATCTTTTTTCATTGCTAAAAGAACCTTCTCCTTATCATATAAGAGCGGAACATCTATGCGGCTATAAGAATGTATAATAGCACAAACCTCATCCGCATAGAAAGAATCGGTTAAGCCTAATTTTTTACCTAAGCGCATCGCTTTTGATATTCCCCAAGCAACAGCCTCCCCGTGCGAAATCTTTGAAAAATTTAAGACGGATTCCAGCGCATGGCCAAAGGTGTGCCCCAAGTTTAAAAAGGCTCTTTCATTTTTTTCTTCAAAGTCGCTGCTTACAACCTGAGCTTTTGCTTCAACAGCTTTTTTGACAAGCTCCAAGCAAAGGCCTTCATCTCTTGCCAATATATTTTCTTTTTGCATTTTAAAGGCCTGATAAATATCTTTTGAATATAAAAGCCCCATCTTAAATATTTCGAACATTCCTGAAAGATACTCCGCCTCGCTTAAACTTTTTAAGACCTTTGGGCTTATATAAACTTCATCAGCCTTAAAAAAAGTTCCTACCATGTTTTTATAACCGGCAAAATTTATTGCAGTTTTTCCGCCGATGGCCGCATCCGCCATAGCTAAAAGACTGGTAGGAACAAGCTTACATTTTGCACCCCTCATATAAACCGAAGCAGCAAAGGCCGTCAAATCGCAGACAAGGCCTCCCCCAACCCCGATAAAAACAGAGTTCCGGCTTAGGCCAGCATCTAGGGCGGTTTTTAAAATAAACTCAAGGGAAGTAAAATTTTTATTTTCTTCTCCGGCTTCAATTATAACCAAGGGAAGATCGGTACGAAAATTTCTTGAGCTCTTTGCAATAGGAGCAGTATTGGAATCGGCGATGTACATCCCGCCAGCTGTACCTACAGGCGGTAAAAAAGGCTCATCGCAGTAAAATACTTCGGTTTTCCCTTGAACCGTTGTAAAACTAAAACTATTCATAAATTATTAACGTGTTTTATTAAAGCATTTTCAGCATTTGCAGCACCAAAAGAGAGGAATCCTTCGCTGCCTGTGCCGAAAAAACCTCATAAGAAATTTTAGCAGCTTCATCCTTGCCGGCCGTATCGGAAAGACTCCTCAAAATTAAAAAGGGAATTTTATTTATGCAGCAAACTTGAGCAGCAGCAGCCCCTTCCATTTCAACACAGGCAGGATTAAATTCTTTGATAATCCTTGCCCTAAGTTTTTTATCTGAAACAAAGGCATCGCCAGAAGCAATTCGCCCCTCAATAAGTTTTAAATCTTTTATATGCTCATCATCGTTTTCTTTTTGCATAGCCTTAAAAGCCTTAACGGCAAGGTTTTTGAGCTTTTTATCGGCAGGCCAAAAAGGAGACTTTGTCATAGGCACCTGACCAATAGGATAGCCGAAGGCTGTTGCATCTACATCATGCTGAACCGCTTCAGAGGATACAACAATATCAAAAACTTTTAAGCCCTCTATCAGCCCTCCGGCCGCCCCGGTGTTTATTACGGCATCAACCTTAAATTCCGAAATAAGAATTTGGCAGCAAAGTGCAGCATTGACCTTACCTATTCCGCTGCACACAAGAACAACATCCTTTCCCATTATCTTGCCTGCAAAAAAACTAAGACCGGCAATTTTTCGGATTTCTCCTACTAAATGTTTTTTTAAAAGTTTAACTTCCTGCTCTTCAGCACCGAAAATTCCTATCTTCATATATTAACCTCTTCCATCTTCCATTCGCCGATAGTCCTTTCTTCTTCATCAAAGCTCGAACCTATCAGAATTATCTTTTTACCTTCTGCCTTAAACTGAGCGGCATAGCCCTTCTCTTTTATTTGGGCTATCGCATCATCGGCACTTCCTGCACTCATCAGCTTAAACTCAAAGATGTATATTGTATCTTTAGTATGCACTATACAATCAGCTCTGCCCTTTGCGCAATGAATTTCCGTTTCTATAAATTGTCCCATCAACTTAAAGATTAAATACACTGCCGTCTGGTAGTTTTGCTCCCTCAATTTGAGCTTATCTTTTGGAAGATTATCATAAGGAACACCCGCTATTATCGCCTGCATCCTCTCCATAAAGCTATCCACATTCCCGGCCCGAATATCTTCTACAAACTTCCATATTGAAACTCCGGTTTCATCAGGCCTAAGTGAAGAATATGACGGGAATAGATTCTTTAAAAAGCCGTACCGCACTTCATCATTCGGAAAGCCCAAGCGGTACATGTTAACTTCTTCTATGTATTCTTTTATCGTTAAATACCCCGATTGAAAAAGTATCGGTATGGGGGCTTTTGCATCGGCCTTATATTCATTCAGCATGGACTCATCAAGCTCTACCTTTCCGTCTAAGTCGGGAATATTATAGTAGGCATCTTTTAAATAGTTTACCAAGAAGGTCGGGGTGCCCGTTGCAAACCAATAGTTTTTTAATTCACCTGAGTTAAAAGTATTTAATATGCTGAAAGGGTTATAGACCGATTCACCTAAAACACTGAACTTATAGCCGTCATAACGCTTTTTTAGTTCTTCAAGCATTTTATCATAGCTGTTTTTGGTGTTCTTTGCAAGTCTTTCTATTTCAGGCTTAAAGGTTTTTTCTATCTCTGTTTGAGTTAGTCCGCATATTTCGGCATAGTCATTCAGCATACTTATATCTTGCAGATTGTTTAAGTCACTGAAAATACTTACTTTACTGAACTTCGTTACACCGGTTAAAAAAGCAAAGCGGATATATTGATCGCAGGTTTTAGTTACAGAATAAAAGGCTTTGAGGGTATTGCGGAATTCTTCGTTTAGAGCCTCGTTTACACCCATCGTCTGCAAAAGGGGCTTATCATATTCGTCCACAAGAATAACTACCTGCTTGCCGGTTTTTTCATAAGCACGCTGTACTATACCTGCAAAACGTTGGGCCGGTTCTTCTTCCGGCTCACGAGCTCCATAGATTTCTTCAAATTGGCTTAGGACGATGTTTAAATGACTTTTTAAAGAGTGAGGTTCATCATACCTGCCCACATTAAAATCCATATACAAAACAGGATACTCAACCCAAGCTTCTGTCTTCTCGATTTCGGCTCTTTTTTCTTCGGCTTTTTCTATGTACAAGCCCTTAAAAAGCTCTTTTTGACCTAAAAAATAGGCCTTTAGGGTCGAAAGAAAAAGACTTTTTCCGAAACGGCGGGGGCGGCTTAAAAAGTATACCTTGCCCAAATTAGCCAGCTTGAAAGCATATAGAGTTTTATCTACATATAAAAAGTTTTTTCTGCGTAAATCTTCAAAACTTTGAATACCTATCGGTATCTTTCGTGATAAATCAATATCCATATTAAGCCTCCACTAATATTATAACATAAGACAGAGGATTATTCAATGTTTTAAGGAAAACAGCAGACTATTAAACACAAAAAACCCGCCTTACGGCGGGTTTTAAACTATACTAGGTATAGATTAGTAGATAAC
>CAJPPE010000156.1 GCA_905372345.1 uncultured Treponema sp.
ATTATAAATAGTATAGAATATATGTATGAGTGATTATCTTGATATCAATAATGAAGAACTTTTAAAAGATTTTTTCAGTGAAGCCGAACAGCAGGTAGAAATACTTGAAAGCAATGTTTTGGTGATAGAGCAGAATCCGGAGGATCGTAATGCAGTCGATGAGATATTCAGAGCTGCTCATACCCTAAAGGGCGGTTCTGCTACTGTAGAGATGACTGAGCTGTCTCAATTTACTCACGCAATGGAAGACCTCCTTGATGAGATTAGAAGCGGTTCCGTTAGTGTAACTGAAGAAACTGTAGATCTCTTGTTAAAATCCATAGATATAATTAAGCTTATGCTTGATGCCAGAGCTGCAGGTTCTATATATTCGGATGATGTATCCGGTATTGTAAATCAGCTAAGGTCATATATCCCTGCAAAACCCGATAAAAAGAGCAGTAAGGCATCCGCTCCTAAGACAGCTATGCCTTCTTCGGCTCCGCCTGTTTCCACACCAAAAGTTAAGGCAGCATCTTCCGGTTTAGATGTTAAAGATTATTTTTCGGAATATGAAATTCTTGAGTTGGCTGAGACGATTCAAAAAGGTGAAGAGTTATATGCTGTTATCGTAAAGTTTGATGAATCCAACTTAATGAATTCCGTAGGCGGTATTCAGGTTTTTGCTTCTTTGAAAAACTACGGCAGTGTCTTAAAGACTGTTCCCGAGTTTGATGCCTTATATGAAGATGAGTTCCATGAAACGGTAATTTACTTTTTATCTTCAGCATCGGACGGCAAAATATTGGAAAAAGCTGCCTTTATCGGCGATGTTACTCTTTCTGTAAGTGCCGAAAAACTTGAAATTAAAGATGAGGTTAAAGAAGCTCCTAAGCCTGCACAGCCTGCTCCTGCAAAGGTTCCAGAAGCAAAAGTTCCCGAAAAAACAGAGGTAAAAACTGTTGAAGAACCTAAAGAAGCTGTTTCAAAACCTGCAGAAAAACCCGAGAAAAAACAGGCACAAACAAGCCCTCAGGGAAGCGGTCATTCATCATCGGGGTCTATATTACGTGTAGATGCAAACAGAATAGATTATCTTTTGAACTTGGTAAGTGAAACAGTTATAACTAAGGCTTCTTTAAATCAGAGCACTATTGAATTTGCAGAACTCTACGATAAGTTTCAAAACTCCAGCACAACTTACAAAGATAAAACGAGAAAACTTCTGGATAAGATGCCCGAATATCTTGAGAAGATTCAGCAAGGTTATGATATAAATTCCATAAAACAGGATGTATTAAACGAATATTCAAGTCTTTTGGAAGTTTTCGGCGATTTTGACTCTTTAATGAAGGCTGCCGTTACAAAGTTTAAGTCTTCATCTCAAAACTTAGGCCGTATTTCAGGCGAACTTCAAGAAGGGGTTATGAAAATACGAATGGTTCCCATCAGTCAGATTTTCAGCCGCTTCCCGCGTGTAGTTCGAGACCTTTCAAGAGACTTAAATAAAAACGTTCAGCTTGTTATTGAAGGTGAAGATACGGAGCTTGATAAGTCGGTTGTTGAAGATCTGCTTGATCCTATAATGCACTGTGTAAGAAACTCCCTTGATCACGGTGTTGAATCTCCCGATGCACGCAAAAAGCTGGGAAAACCGGAACAAGGAACTCTTCTTCTTAAAGCCAGCAACGAAGGCAATATGATTGTTATTGAAGTTGCCGATGACGGCCATGGAATTGATGTTGAAGCCGTAAAGCAAAAGGCTGTTGAACGAGGAATTTTGCACCCTAATAAAAGCCTTACGGATATTGAAGCCTTTCAGCTTGTATTTGCACCAGGCTTTTCTACAAGTAAAACCATTTCCAGCGTATCAGGCCGCGGTGTAGGTCTTGATGTAGTTAAAACTCATATCGAAAAGCTAAACGGAACGGTTATGGTAGAATCGGAACCTAATGTCGGAACCCGCTTTATTATAAAACTTCCGTTGACACTTGCTATCATACAGGGACTTTTGATCAGGGTAGGGGATGAGGTTTACTCGATTCCGATTACTTCAGTTATAGAGAGCCATAGAGTAAAACCTGATGAAATTAACCGTATAGATAATTATGAGGTCTTTAATGTACGTGATGAGGTATATAGCCTTCTAAGGCTTAACCGCTTATTCGGTATTACATCTGCTGAAACCGATGATGACGGATATAATTATATAGTCGTTGTCGGAACTGAAGAAAAAAAAGTCGGTCTGATGGTAGATAGTTTAATCGGTGAAGAATCGGTTGTAATAAAGCCTCTAAAGGATCAGTTTACCAATTCTCCGGGAATTGCCGGTGCTTCAATTTTAGGTGACGGTTCTGTTTCATTGATTATAGATGTAGCCCAATTGCTGGAGCTCGGCTTAAAGCAGGAAATGCAGGCCAGAGAGCGCCGTGAGGCTTCAATTTGGTAGGTGGAGTAGGATTTATGGAAGAAACAAATGAATTAAAATTAAACACAAATACGGATCTAAGCAGCAGTGAAGCCGATTCTCTTCATGAACAGGTTATTGTCGTTGATTTTAAGATGGTAACATTTTCGCTTGCAGGTAAGGATTATGCAATAGACATTATGCGTGTTAAGGAAATAGCAAAGGCCGGGAACTTTACTTATGTACCCAATACTTCTCCATTTGTGTTGGGTGTATACAATCTCCGCGGCGATATTATTCCTATAATCGATTTGCGTATTTTCTTTAATATTCCCGTACCTGCCCGCAAAAAAAATCAAGCTGAAAGTATGGTAATCATAAATGTGCAGGATCAAACATTCGGTGTTGTAGTAGACTTTATCGATAAGGTTGTCGGAGTTTCAAGCAGCACAATTCAGCCGCCGCACCCTATTTTCGGTGATATAAATATTAAATACATTCATGGTGTTGTAGAAAGCGGAGGCCATCTGTACATTCTTCTTGATGTAGACAAGATATTTGCTTCGCGTCAAAAAGAAGAAGTCGAAGAAGCTCTGCCTCATGTTGCGGCAGGTGCTGCAAAAGAATCTGTAAAGACTCAAGTAAATCAATCAGCTGAAAATCTGGATATAAAATTTATAGGCGATACCTTATCCGCTATGGGAAAATTTTATATTTCTGCAGTTAATGAAGCCTGGGTAAAGGAAAGGTATATGGAATGGAAGGATATGCGTCCTTCAGGAAACTTACAAATTCAATCGGAAAAAGATGCCGTAGAGTTCCTGTCATCTTTCTTATCGCCTTTTACAAAGAGTTTTTGGAGCGAGGCTTATATAAATGCTTACTATAAGGCTCTGCCTGAAAATACCTCTACAGTGATTAATGTCTGGTGTATAGGCTGCGGTGCCGGATATGAAGCTTATAGCCTTGCCGTTCTACTAAGAATGCGTTATCCGCGTGCTCATATCAAGATTTATGCAAATGATTCGGATTTGCTTGCTATATCAAATGCTCCCATGCTTGCTGTTCCAGATGATATTGCTTCCGGTATTTATGAGTCTTATATTACAAAAACCGCTTCCGGAAATTTGACATTCTCAAAAGAGATAAAGGACATGATTCTTTTTGAGTATCATGATTGTGCCCATCAAAATGCCGTACCCGATATGGACATAATTCTAGCGAGAGATGTTCTATCTTTTATGAATCCCAATGTTCAGAGAACTATGATAGAAGAATTTAGGGAAAAGCTGAAGGATTCGGGGCTTATAATTCTAGGTCATAATGAAGCAATGCCCAAGCAGGACGGCTGGCTTAGAAATAGCGCCGGTGATATTGTTATTTTTACAAAAGAATAAATATAAAGGATAAGGAGAAATAAATGCGTGTAGAGTATATTAATCCGTTTAGTGAAGCTGCGTATAATATCCTTTCACAAGTTTTAAGTGAAGATGTTAAACGCGGGGATTTGTACCTAAAATCGACATGTATGCCGGTTATGGGTGTCGCAGCCATTGTCGGTCTTGCCGGGGATGTTGAAGGCCGAGTCATCTTTGATATGACCATGGATACGGCTTTAAAGATTGCTTCTGCAATGAATAACGAAGAACTGGCGGAATTTGATGAACTTGCTCGTGCAACAATTACGGAATTGGCTAATCTTATTACGGCACAAGCTGTAACTAAGCTTCATGATTTAGGATTTAAGTTTGACTTGACTCCGCCGGCTCTATTTACCGGTGAAAATATGAAGATATCCAATAATGATATTGAGGCTTTAATCGTTCCGATGACTGCTCCTCAGGGTAAAGTAGAAATCAACGTTGCAATTCGTGACCGAGTATAAGAAAATTAAAGGAGTTTTATTATGATATCTAAACAAGATTTTCCCAATATTAACGAGAGACCGCCTGAAGGAAAAAAACCGGATGGAACGCCTTATAAGATTTTGGTGGTTGATGACTCCATATTTGTTACAAAGCAGATAGGACAGATATTGACCAGCGAGGGCTATGAAGTCGTTGCTACGGCTGTTGACGGATTTGAAGGCGTTGAAAAATATAAAGAATTATGTCCTAATGTTGACCTTGTAACAATGGATATTACAATGCCTAAAATGGATGGTTTAACTGCTTTGGAGCAGATTATGGCATTCGATAAAAATGCCAAGGTAGTTATGATAAGTGCTCTAGGAAAGGAGGAGCTTGTAAAAAAAGCTCTTTTGCTTGGAGCTAAGAACTATATTGTAAAGCCGCTTGACCGAAAAAAAGTTTTGGAGCGTGTCGCCGGCGTCCTAGGTATTTCCTAATTTTTATAGAAGAGGCTTGGCTGTAATAGTTAAGCCTCTTTTTTTAGCTTTATAAGTCTGTAACGTTTGTTTGCTTTTAAAATAGTATATCTATTGCTAAAACTTTTTTTGAGAGATTTTTTTAAGTTGTAAACATGATTATAGATGCTGTTTTGTTTTGAAGGAATCTTTTCTCCCCAAAAGATTGTGCTTATCTCTTCATCGCTTAATCCTTTTTGTCTGTTTATAATTAAATGCTTTAGTAAGATTCCCGACTTTTTAGGCAGGCTGTAAATATAG
>CAJPPE010000157.1 GCA_905372345.1 uncultured Treponema sp.
GTTTATGTATGTCAATCAGTTTTTTAACAGCTTTATTATTTCACAGCTTTACAGGCTCCCAAAAGAAGATGCTCCAGGTTTTTTCAATCAACTTTTAAGACATCTTTTTATCACTCCGCCAAAAGAATATAGAAAACAAGCTATAGAAATAAAAGCAGGAGAAACTATTTTTAATTATGAAGATGAATCAAGTGAAATTTATTACATAATAGAAGGAAGCGTAAGTGTTACAAGATTGAACAAAATCCTGAATTTCGGAAAAGGAGATTTGTTTGGGGAGCTTGCCTGTCTTTTAAACGGGAAAAGGACGGGCACGGCTATTGCGGAAACCGACTGCCTTTTAGCAGTTATTCCTGAAAAACTTTTTTTAGAAGCGATTTCAATCGATGGAAATGTTTCAAGGCAGGCCTTAAAAATTTTAGCCGAATCTTTAATCGACCAAAATTGAAATTGAAAGAACCTCGAAAAATTTCAGTTCTTCGAGGTTCTGCTTAAACTTATTTCTTTTTATTAATCAGCTTTAAGGTATAGTTTCCTAAAAAACCTCCGGCAACAAGGAAAATTAAGAATATCCATCCTGAAAGTGAAAAGTTTGCAATTGGAGTATACAAGGCACCGACATTACATCCGTTTGAGAGCCTTGTTCCGAAACCCATCGCAAAACCGCCGATTGCAAAAACGATAACGTCTTTTACCCTAATTTTTAACTCCGATGTAAAGCTTTTTGTAAAGCTTCCTGCAAGAAGAAGACATATTGCAGTACCGGCTACAATACCTATGTTTTGAACGAAAACCGGATGCTCGAAGAAAGGCATTGTATAAGGCTTCGGTTTACCTCCGGTAAAAGCAACAATGGAATCAACACTCATACCAAAAAACTTTAACAGTCTTCCGAACCAAAAGCCAAAAGGAGTCGAAGCGCCCCAACCTTCCTTTGTAACACCCATCAAAAGAGTAAACAAAACAGAAAGTAAAACAGCCCCCATAGTTAAAGACCAAGGTTCAACAAAAAGTTTTTTGTAAGTTGTTTCACTAAAAAATTTATAGTTATGTGTATCAAGTTCTTTTACTGCATCCTGATCTTTTTCGGAACCTACACCTGAATATTTGTTTTGCTTTTTCCTTTTACTTTCATACATATATGAAATTACAACAACAATGCCTGCAAATAAAGCTGTTACAATGATTGCACCTAGATATCCGCCCTTTCCATTTGAAGCAAACCAATCGGGTATAAAGACACCGCTGCCTGTTCCGCTTTTAAATAATGAATCTTTGATCCATGACTGTTTAGCCTGAATGGGAAGACCTACAAAAACACCTATTCCGAAAAATAAAAGAGTAATAAGAGCTCGCGGTAAACCCGTAACCAAGTCCGTAAGAGTTCCTGTTGCACAGCAGGAGGAATAACTCATGCCGAAACCGAATAGGAGGCCTCCTAAGATTAGGCCTAAGTTGATAGGATTAATCCAAAGGTCATAGTTTTTAACATCTCCAAAAATAAGAAAGGCAGAAGTAAGAATTGCAGAAATTACGAACATCAACATCAAAGCTCTCATAAGTTTGGTGGAGCCTGTTCGATATGCTCTGTTTACACTTCCTGCAAAGCCGAACAATGAACGGGTTAAAACATAGCCTAAGGCTATTCCTATAACCCATCTAAAAAATAACATATCCGTCTTTAATAAAGCGGAACCCAAAACAATGCTTAAAATCAGCACTGCAAAACCGATAATGTTTTCGATTTTTTTCATACAAAACTCCTTATAAACTATTATGTACTTTTTCTTTTCGGCGGGTACCGAATCTATAAAATAGAAAACCCAGCAACGTCCAAGCTATCAAAAAAAACATTGAACCCTTTGTCAGCTGTGCCGGTGAACCCGGAATTAAAAGAAGGCCTATAAATATCAAACCTATAAGACCCGAAAAAGCACACATTGTTTTTTCAAATAAATTTTTACCTTTTCTGACTCCTATTATACCCACATAGGTATAAGCCAATGCAGCCAATACGGAGGCCATATCCACAATCAAAATAATTACTTCTCGTCCTATCCATGGTCCTATTAAACTTATGCCCGTAATAAACAAAATTGCATTCGGGTATAAATTCTTATCGTTCTTTTTACCCAAAAAAGCAGGAGAAAGCTTTTCATTGGACAAGGCTCCAAGCAATTTACTGCTGCTTATCATAAAGCCGTTAATACCTCCGGTAACAGCCGAAAAAATTGCAATGAGTAAAAAGAAAAAACCGATAAAGCCGGTCTTGCTTGTTACTGATGAGGCGACTGCCCACTCAACCTTAGCAGCTTCTTCAGGGCCATAGCTCAAAGCTCCTATCATGTTTAAAAGGCTGTATAGCAAGATGCCGAAAATTATGGAAATAATCGTAGGCAAATGTGTCTTAGACGGAGCAAACCCCAAATCGCAGGACACTTGCGGAACTACATCAAAGCCCACAAACAAAAAAGGAATTATAGCTATTATCGATGCGGTTTTTGCCAAAGATATTTTATCATAGCCCAAATAATTATCGGAAAAGACTTTTAAATCGCTTTTTCCCAAAATTATAAAAAATAAAACTATAACGATAAGCACAAGCGCAGAGCTCATGATGTTTTGTATCTTTGCACTTAAAGAAAGCCCTCTTAAATTGATTATAGTGAAAACTATAATCGGAGCTGAGGCTATAAGAATATCGGCAAGATAGACACTTGTTTGGCCAAAATCATACATATAGCCCCATAGCATCGCTTTACCGAAAATCTTACGCAATATAAGAACATAAGCTGTTGCATTTAAAGGTATCATGCTCAAATAACAAAGACTCAATGACCAGCCTACAACAAAACCGTGTACCTTTCCCATATTTGTCAAGGTATAGGAAAATTCACCGCCCTCGCCTACATGATTGCTAAGCATAACCTGATAAGCCTTTTGTATTACTATAACAAAAAGGCCACCTATACAAAGGCCAAGGACGGTATTTATAACCCCCGAATTAGGTAAAAAAAGAGTTCCCGGCAAAATAAAAGAACCCCATCCGATAATTGAACCTATTACAAGATTTAAAACATCGAATTTTGACAGCCCCTTTACCTTTGCCGGTATTTTTTTATCTTCCAAAAGCTTTTTCCTATCTAAAATTATATTTAGTAACTATCGGCTTTCGGTTTTGAGTAATGTCATTAAAGTATTCATAAAGGCTTATGCCTAAAAATGACCCCATAATATTTACTATGTTCTTATATCCCTTTCCTTTCAAAGCACAAAGAGCATTGTAGCTTCTCTGGCTTGAGCGGCAATGTACATATACCGGTTTATCTTTCGGAATCTCATTCATTCTTTCGCGCAATTGGCTCAAAGGAATATTTACGGCATTTAAAAGATGCCCCGCTTCAAATTCCTTGGGCTCGCGAACGTCAACAATAAAAGCATTGTTTTCTACAAGCTCTCTTACCATTGTAACTGGAATCTGCTTATACACTCCGTTTAAAATATTTAAGCCTACAAGAGCTGCATGGTTAACAATATCCTTTGCAGTCCCGAACATCGGTGAGTAGCAAAGCTCCAACTCTTTTAAGTCCTCCAAGGTTCCGCCCAACATAATAAATGAAGCTATAACATCTATACGCTTATCGACATTTCCTTTTCCTATTGCTTGTGCTCCTAAAATCTTACCGGAAGGCTTGGCAAAAATCAGCTTAAAGAAAAGAGGGTGAGCATCCGGCATAAGACCTACCTTATCTCCGGGAATAACATAGACAAAATCGTAATTAATTCCCTGGGCCTGACATTCTCTTTCATTGAGACCTGTGCACGCAGCATTATAATCAAAGCATTGGATAACCGAAGAGCCGATAACTCCTGTGTTTCTATGAGGAATGCCGTACATATCATCTGCAGCTGCTCTGGCCTGTCTTTGTGCGGGGCCTGCAAGAGTAAGTCTCGTTTTCTTCTTTGTTATAAAATGACTTACTTCAATAGCATCTCCTACAGCATAAATATCTTCTACACTGGTACGGTAATTATGATCTACTAAAATAGCTCCCGTCTCTCCAAGTTTTACACCTGCACTTTGAGCTAAAGCAACTTCAGGACGGACACCCAATGATAGAACAACAGCCCCTGCATCAATCTTTTTGCCGCGCTCAAGGATAATAAAACCGTCTCCTATTTCTTTTATACCATCACCTAAAACTAAGTTTACGCCCTTATCGTGCAACTCTTTATGAAGAATTTGGGCCATATCATAATCGAACGGAGCCATCACCTGTGGAAGTTTTTCTACAAGGGAAACATTTTTACCTGCAAGCTTAAAGTTTTCGGCAACCTCAATACCGATAAAACCGGCACCTATAACAGCAATATCTTTTACATTTTGAGCTTTAACATAATCATCAAGCTTTTTAATGTCAACAACATTCCTTACGGTAAAGACATGAGGCTTATCATATCCCGTTATAGAAAGCGGAACCACAGGTGATGCTCCCGGAGAAAGAACTAAAACATCGTAAGATTCTTCAAATTCTGTTCCGGTATTTAAGTCTTTTACCTTAAGGATTTTTTTTGATGAATCGACAGCCAAAACCTCATGAGAAGTCTTTGCAATAATATTATATTGCTTTTTGAACCGTTCGGGAGTCATCAAAACAAGATTCTCGCTTTCAGGAACAATCCTGCTCAAAAAAAAGGGTAAAGCACAATTTGAAAAAGATACATTGGGACCTTTTTCAAACATAATGACTTCAGCATTTTCATCCAAGCGTCTAACTCTCGCGGCAACTGAAGCCCCGCCTGCTACGCCCCCTACAATTACAACTTTCTTTGCCATAAATTTCTCCTTAAAATAAAATTTATTCTAAATTGATTTTTTCAAACATTTTTTTATAATATAAGGCAACATAATCATTTGGAAATATTTCTAAAATCTTATCAAAATATTTACCGGCGGCTTCAACTCCCTTAGTCGATAAGACCTTTAAAGCATTTTCCATATAGTGCTG
>CAJPPE010000158.1 GCA_905372345.1 uncultured Treponema sp.
ACTAAAAATTATGCTGAACAAAGATGACTCCCGTATAAGAACATTAAAAGGCAGGGCTTGGCTTACCGTTCCTCAATTTGAAAATCATCTTCTTGATGAATTGGGAATTCCGCACGGAGAAGCTCCTATGGAAATTAAAAATCTCCCCAAGGATGCCTCTGTCTACGGTAACATAGTATACAGAGAAAATTTTCCGAAAGATGTTTTTTGGAGCCGCCTTTGTATGGAAGAACCGTTTATGGCAGAGTTTTCGAGTATAAGCGAGGCCGCAGATATTTTGCGCTCAATTCAAAGAAACTGGGCCTTTGTTCCATTTAATTGTTTTAGGCGGACAGAGCTAATCGAAAAAAAGCTTCCTTTCATCAGCAAAAAAGAAAGGGATTTTCCCTACGATGTTCCGTCAGCCGAAATGGGGATCTGGACTCTTTTAAACGAAAATCAAATTTTCGCTTCGGCAAAAACTTCTAGTCCCTTCCCGAGGGGAGAAATTTTCTTTAAGGAAGACAAGATAAATCCGCCGAGCCGAGCCTACTTAAAAATGTGGGAAGCCTTAACCCTCTTAAATTTCTACTTAAAAAAGCACCAAGAGAAAAACGGCCTTACTGAAAAGACTGAAACCCTGCCCGCAGTTTCTTCAGAAAAAAAGAATCCTCTGCCCGCAGCCGATTCTATCTGCCTCGATGCCGGAGCCTGCCCGGGAGGCTGGAGCTGGGTCTTGGACAGCTTAGGCTGCAAGATTATCGCAATCGACCGAAGCCCCTTGAGGCCCGATTTAATGGCAAAGAAAAATATAGAATTTATAAAACATGATGCCTTTACACTAAAGCCGGAAGAAATAGGAAAAATAGACTGGCTTTGCTCCGATGTAATCTGTTATCCTCCGAGGCTTTATGACTGGATTATAAAATGGATTGACTCGGGGCTTTGCGAAAAATTTATATGCACAATAAAGATGCAGGGAGAACCCGATAACGAAACCGTTAAAAAATTTGCGGCAATTCCGAACTCAAAGGTTGTCCATCTTACATCAAATAAACACGAACTTACCTGGTTAAAGGCTCCATTTCTATAAAGCAAAAAACACCGAAAGAAACCGCGGAGAACGCCAAGACCGCAAAGGTTAATTAAAGAATCTCTATAAAGACTCCTTTAAAATTTCTTTGCGTCCCTCGCGAACTTGGCGGTTAAATTAAACAGTTATAACCGTAAATTCTCATTTACCGAAAAAGCCGCGCTGCCCTGCTTTTACCCATCGGCCTGGACTTCGGGACAAGACCGGTGAAGCTATCTGATTGCATAACCAATCGGCAAAAACCTCATCTTCAAAGCCTTCCAATTTTACCAAAAGAGTTTGTACGCCGGGAAGCTCGGTCTTTCTTACAGCATCAACCGTTTCTTCCGCAATACGGGCAAAGGCGGCTGAGGCTGCCGAAATATTGGGATTACCGCAAGGAGTATCCGCATCACGGTGAACAAATATTAGCCGGCCTTGCGCTTTTTTAATATAGTAGTTTTTTAAAACAAGGGAAAGAGCTGCGTTTGCCGAAACAAGGTCGCTTATAGTCTTGTCTATAGAAAGAGCATCCGTCCCCGGATATATTTTAGAATAAGCAGGAGCATCAAAAATCAAAATTGACGTATCGGCAGCAATATTTATGTTTTTTAATTTAAGCGGAATAGCTTGAAGAGAAAAAAGAGATGAGCGGTTCCATTCTATTTCGGTAGTAACACCGCTTTCTTTATTATCTTCTTTATACTCCGAACTCAAACAAACCTTTAAGCCCTTATCCCTAAGCTTATTTGCAAGCTCTTGTGAAAACTTTAATCTATTATCCGTAATAAAAATTCCTGAATCCATACTTAACTATACCATAATTAACTATCTGCCGTCAATGACTTATCAAACCCGTAAGGCTAAGTTTACTTTATTTTTTGCTTAAAACCGAGGCCGTAAACTTCCTGCATATCGCAGACCATGATAAAAGCTCTTTCGTCTATTTCGGTAATAATTTCTTTTGCTCTGACAAATTGAGCCCGGCTTACAACACAGAGCAAAACAGGACGATCCTGCTTTGAATACATGCCTTCTCCTTTAAGAAGGGTAACACCTCTTTCAAGCTTGCTCATAAGAGCATCTCCGATTTCAGCCGGCTTAGAGCTGACAATAAAAAAGCCCTTAAAGTAACCGAAGCCGTCAAGAATCATATCCGCTATCTTCGTACAAAAGAAAAGAGCTATTAAAGAATAAAGTGAGGTGTTAGGGTTATTATCTACAACACCTGCAAAGGCTACTATTACAAAATCGGCTATAGCCATTCCTTTTGCTATACTTAAACTCGGAAAATGTTTGTTTACAATAGCTCCGGCAAGGTCGGTGCCGCCTGTAGTAGCTCCTCTTTTAAACACAATCCCCAACCCAACACCTAAAAGAATTCCTCCGAAGGTTGCCTGTAAAAAAAGATCATTGGTAAACACAAAATCTTGGGGCAAAACAGCCAAAACTCCTGAAAGCACCAAAATAGACAAAAGGGTAAAAATAGCGGATTTTTTACCTAAAAGTTTTGCTCCAAAAATAAATAAAGGAACATTTATAGCTAAATTTGATATGTAAACTCTTATACCGGTCAACTTTTCGATTGCAACCGATAAACCGCTGACACCTCCCGGTGCAATTGTTCCCGGAATAAGAAAAAATTGCAATGCAACTGCCGCAAGCACACTTCCAACCGTAACCCAAAAAGTATCCAGCAGGACACCTATAACAAACTTTGTAGAAAGATGTTTGATGGGCAATATTTTACTCATAATATACATTCTCCAAATTACATAATTTTTTATACAGAACCGATACGGATTTACAAACTGAAGTTATACTACACCATTTTCTTAAAAAAATCAACAACGGCAAATAATACATATTATTTCTCTAAAAGTTCTCTCAACAATTTTCTTGCCGTGGTTTCTTCATCGTAGGGTATGGTTTTATCTTTAAAGATGATGGAGTTTTCGTGGCCTTTTCCTAAAAGGAGGACTGCATCGTTTTTACCTGCAAGACTGAAGGCTTTTTTGATTGCAGAGAGGCGGTCGGGGATTATAAAGAGTTCTTCTCCGCGTTTTTTTTCGGGACAACCTGCGGCTATCATTTCCAAAAGCTCAACGGAGTCCTCGCCTCGAGGGTCTTCGTCTGCAAGAATTACAATATCGGAATATAGGGCTGCTATCCTTCCCTGCTCCGGTCTCTTTTTTACGTCTCTTTCTCCGCCTGAACCGAAAAGACTTATAACCTTCCCTCCCGATTTTTTTATGCGTTCTTTTATTGAAGGAAAAATTGTCATAAAGGAAGAAGGCGTGTGAGCATAATCGATAAGCACCTCAAAATCCTGCCCCTCATCTATCAGCATCATTCTTCCCTTTACAGGTTTTACAAGAGGAAGTTTTTCGATTATGCACGCGATATCAAGGCCCGTAATTCTTTGTACTGCCAAGACCGAGGCGAGAATATTTTTTACATTAAAGATTCCTGCAAGTTTTAATTCGCATCCGTATTCTTTTTTTGAGGAAAAATCGCAAAGCGTAAATTTAATTCCGGTTGAAGACTCTTCAATATCCTTTGCAAAAAGACCTTTATATTCTTCAATCTTTTTTAGGTCTTTAAGCTCGGTACTAAAAGGGTAGACATTTTTTTGAGTTGCTTCCATAAAATAAGGAGCGGACGGGTCTTCATAGTTTACTATTCCGAATATGGGAAATCCCTTTCCCTGATTTTTATCCAGAGCTCTAAAAAGATTGGCCTTGTCATATCGGTACTGCTCGATAGTTCCGTGAAATTCCAAGTGCTCCTGAGTTACATTCATAAAAACACCTGCATCAAAGATCACATCCTCAAGACGGGCAGTCTTCGGAGAAAGGCCGTGAGAAGAAGATTCCACTACGGCATAGCCGCAGCCTGAATCCCTCATTTGAGCCAGACGCAGCTGAACGATGTTAGATTCGGGAGTGGTCTGATGTTCCGGGTTCGGAATTACCTTTCCGTCTATGGAATATTCGACGGTAGAAAAAAAGCCTGCCTTTTTTCCGCAAAGGTTTAAAAGCTGAAAGATAAAAGAAACAGTGCTGCTCTTTCCTTCGGTTCCGGTAACGCCTATTAGGCCTAGTGCTTTTGAGGGATCATCATAAAGAAAGGCAGAAACCTTGGACATGGTTTTGCGTACATCATTCACCTGAACAAAACAAATTTCATCACAAGAATGATTATTTAAATCTCCCTCATAAAAAACACAAACAGCTCCATTTTCGATTGCAGAATTTATAAATTTTTTTCCGTCGGTATGAATTCCGGGAAGAGCAAAAAAGGCGGCTCCTTTTTTTAAGCCAGTCTTATCGTCATAGCTGTAAGGCCGAACCTTACGCGAATCATATTCCATAGAATTTATAAGAGATTTATCGTTTCCAAAACAATTTACAATTTCAATAGCTTTGATACATTCCGCAATCGATTTTGTGTATTCCATGTTAAAAAGTATAATTGATAAGTTGGAAATTATCAAGTAATATTGATATTAAGCTTCTTTACCGACGAGGCACATCCATTCGGCTTCAGCGGCAAGGGTTTCTCCTACATAGGCCTTACCTGCCTGCTTAATCATTCGGGGAGATACACGCAAGTTCGTAACCTCCATTCTAACCTTGTCGCCGGGCTTAACTTGAGAGCGGAATTTAACCTTATCTACCGTAGCTAAGAAAAATAAAGAGCCCTCTTCAAAAATCTTTTGAAAACTCAAAGCCGCTCCTCCGGCCTGAGCCATTGTTTCTACCAGAATGACACCCGGCACAACAGGGTATTCGGGGAAGTGTCCCTTAAAAAAGAATTCGTCTTGGGTAAAGACGTGTTCACTCACACTACCGTTTTCGTCAGCGCTGATAATCTCGTCCACAAACAAAAAAGGTTTTCTGTGGGGGATTAAGCTTTCAATATC
>CAJPPE010000159.1 GCA_905372345.1 uncultured Treponema sp.
GATTAGCTCCTGTCATAATCTTAAAAGCATTGCAAATATGCTCTTTATTATAACTTTTAAAAATACAATCAAAAAAAGCATCTGATAAATAAAAAGAAGGATTAGGTTTTAAAAACTCTTTTTTTAACAAAGTACAAACACTGTTTGTTTGTGC
This sequence comes from uncultured Treponema sp., assembly GCA_905372345.1. GTDB lineage: Bacteria > Spirochaetota > Spirochaetia > Treponematales > Treponemataceae > Treponema_B. The sequence continues at coordinate 155 of CAJPPE010000159.1, forward strand.
TTGTCTTTCCATGCTGTAATTAAATAAGTTTTGTTTGTCCGCCGTTTTTTTTGCTTCTTCTTTGTACTCATCAGGAATAGACTCAATGATAAGTTTTTCTTCATCGGTTATTTCTCTTTTAGTTTTAAAATACTTGTTATAATCTTCATCTTTCACAATAAAATTTATTTTGTTATCAAGAACATAATACCACGGAATAATACAAGCCCTCGCTTCTTTTGTTAAAGCATAAACATTTATCTTCTGATCAAGCCTTGTATAATCCCTAAAATCGTAAAGGTCTATTTTAAAATCAAAGAATTTTTGTAAAGGTATTAAAAATTCTTCTTTTATTCCGTTTACGCATAGAAAATCAAGATCGCTGTAATTGCTTACACCCTTTTCTATCTTTTCTCTATAATACTTCACAATTTCCTTTTCGTAACACTCATGATCAAGACAATAGTCTTCTTGATTATTAAGTTCAGGAAAAAGATTGTCATCGGTATACCTAGTTCTTTTTGCGCAGTCCTTACAAAGACTGCAAGGAAAATCAAGCCTGTTTTTAGCATATCTGCGGATAGCGTAATCGGCATTACCGTTGAACCATTTATCTTTTGAAATTTCATCATAAATTTTTTCTTGAACCTCATCAGGCAGGCTTGCAATTTTGGCCGCTTGTACAATATTTATGCGTCCTTCTTTAAAAAGCTCCTTCATGTTGTCGGTTAGGTCGACTAGTTTCATTCGCTGATAAATATGTGCGGGTGAGCGGTCAAAGGTTTTGGATAATTCGTCAATCGTTTTTCCTTCTCTTACAAGCTGTCTAAAATTAACTCCCTCATCTACAGGATGCATATCCAAGCGGTTTACATTTTCGGCTAAGGCTATTTCCTCATCAGGAATAAGCTCATCTTCGGCATAGACTACGGCTTCAATCTCTTTTAAGCCTAAGATTTTTACCGCTTCAAGCCTCCGTCTTCCGGCAATAATCGTATAAGGGAATTCGTTATTCCATGAACCTACCCTTACGGTAATAGGGTTGATAAGCCCTATTTCTTTAATTGAAGCGGCTAGGGTATCAATGTTTCCATAGCCTCCCATCTTCCTGTCAAGGTTCGGTAAAACTTCCGAAACTAAAATAGTTTTTCTTTCTGCCATTTTTTCTCTCCTCTTAATGGTCTTTTAAATATTCGATGCCGGTTACTTCCCCGTCAAAAAGCTTTTTTATCCTATGCACCCTTTTAGGAAACTTAGGTCGTTTGTCTGCAAAGCAGCATAAAAAAACTTCTTTATCGGAATAGTGCACTCCGTCCTCGGTGTCTATTTCATACTTGCCGTCAATCTCGGTAATCGTAATTCTTTGACTTAAAAGCTCCGATTCAACTGTATAGATTGTTTTCATTTTTAAAACCTGTAAGAATCTACGGGCTTACCGACTACCATTTTTTTTAAGCCTGCTTGTTCCATCTCTTTATCCAAAAGATAAAGCATAAAGGCGGCGGGCTTTCTGCCTCCCGAATTCAAAAATTCAAGGGCATTTTGTTTTTCTTCAGGACTTGGAAAGGTTAGGGTTAAACCTAAAACCGTTTTTCTTTTTTCGTTCCATTGTGAAGAAACATCAGCGGATTTTGTTTTCACTATCTCTCACCTCCTTAAAAATTTTTGGTTAATTCAAGGCTTAAATCTTCTTTTAAAAGATTTCGGGCATCGTTAATATTCATGTTGATTAAGCCGTAAAGTTTTTCTGTATGAGTCTTGATCGGATTCCGTGACTCATAAGCTCCTTTTAGTTCGATAATGTTGCTGTTTAAATTATCAAGCACCTCGTTCATCTGTGCATAAAAGTTTGCTCCCGTTTTCATCCTTTACCCCCTTATTGGAATTTCCATAGAGCTTGGCACTTCCACCTTTCGGCCGTCTATTCTGACAAAAACGGGTTTTGCCTTTTCGATAAGCATGGCTTGTCCGTTTTTGTGCGGTATTTGGAGCTGTTTATAAGCCGATTTTTTAGCCCCGGATAGGCTCCTTCTGTAAAGCTTTTCTGTCTGCTTTCCGTTGTGCAAAATAAAAATGTGGTATTTATAGGTTAATTCGGGGGTGTTAAAAATAACGGCCTCGACTATGTCTCCGTGTGTATGAATGTTTTTATAGTCTACCTGCTTGCGGTAATAATTAATCTGTCTTTTCATTTTGTCCTCCTTTTGCTTCTGCGAGCTGCCATATCCAAAAGAATTTTATCCGCTTCTTTGTGCATCTCTTCGGAGGTTATTTGACGGCCGCCCAAAAGCCATTGTTCGATCTCTTCTTTTACAAAAAAGAGCCGTCCGCCGTTGGGTTTGTATACCGGAATCATTTTTTTATGTACAAGGTTGTAGATGTACGATTGGGTATAACCCGTAAGCTCCATAACTTGCTTCATGTTCATAATCATAGTTTTTCTCCTCTTAGATAGTGTAATTACACTATCTAATATTTATTATAATGTAATTACAATATTTGTCAATACATTTTTTACAATTTTTACAATTTTTATGGTAAAATAGCCGATAAATTAGTATGGCTTTTAGAGAAAATGTAAAAAAACTTATGGATAAGCACGGGCTAATAGCTAAAGAGCTTGCTTTAAGAGCGAAAATAAGTGTTAATACTCTAAATATGTATCTTGGCTATAAAGAATCATTACCAAATGTAGATATTGGTGTAAAAATCGCTGAAGCTCTTGATACAACTGTAGAATATCTTGTTACCGGTATAGAATCTTCATCAGGAATAGTCATTGCTCCTGAAGATATTGAGTTAATCAAAAAAATTCATCTTTTAGATGATATAGATAAAAAAGTGGTAGAGGATTTAATTCAAAGCTTTATCGATAGAAAGCGATCAGAAGTTTCCGCGATGGAAACGTCCCGTATTGGTTGAGGTGAAGGTATTTATGAAAAAAATATTTTTTTGTTTAATGCTTTGTATGACAGGTCTCTTAGGTTTTGCTGATGAAGCAGATGAAATAGATAATAAATTTGAAAAATTAAAAGCGGCAGCAGAACAAGGAAACTCCATAGCTCAATTTGGTCTTGGTCTTATGTATCATAAAGGAGAAGGGATGCCAACCGATAAAAAACAAGCTTTTTATTGGTTTAAAAAAAGCCGCCGAAAAGGGAAATACGGATGCGCAGTTTAATCTTGCTCTTATGTATTATAATGGAGATGGCATACTGACTGATAAAAAACAAGCTGTTTATTGGTACACAAAAGCTGCTGAACAAGAGAATGCAAAAGCTCAGTTTAACCTTGGTATTATGTATTATTTAGGTGAAGGATCTTTGACTGACAAAAAACAAGCTGCATATTGGATAAAGCACGCCTATGAAAATGGTTTCGATAAAGCAAAAGAACTATGGGATGCATGCGAACTTTGGAAATATTAGGATTAAAAAGCTTAGTTATAATAAAAAAATAATTTGAGGTATAAAATGCGTTATTTTTTAGCTGTATTATCGTGTATAGTGCTATATCTTGTGATTTTTGGAGGCTTAGGCGTAATCCTTGATATGCCTTTATACAACTTGGGTGCTATGTTTTATTTCCTCAATATAGGTTATATCGGACTGTGTGTATTCCTATGGAAAAAAATCACAAAGAAAAATGATAAATAAATTTTACTAATCCCCCACAATCCCGTAATCAGGCAGCAAATCTATAGCCTCTTTTTTCTTCCTGTCTGTAACTTGTGTATATTGTGCCGTGGTGCTTATCTTGGTATGGCCTAAAAGTTTTTGAACCGTATATAAGTCCGCCCCGGACTCCAAAAGTAGGGTAGCGTGGGTATGTCTTGCCAAGTGCCAGCCTATCTTCTGTCTGACTCCGGCCCGCTTGCCCCATTCTATTAAGTACTGATTCATATTAGTACCTGTAGTTGCTACATGAGGAAAAATAAAATCTTCATCCGTCCTGTTCGGGTTTTCCTCTGCAAGAAGGTGTAAAAAGGCTATAGCCTCATCTTTAATAGGCAAATATACGGCCCTCTTTGTTTTCTGTTGAATCTTTGTAAGTGTCTTTTTCTCAAAAGATACGCCGCCCCATTTTAAGCTTTTTAAGTCGCTTATTCGTAGGCCCGTACAGCAGGCAAACAAAAAAGCCTTTTTTACATCCGCCCCTAAAATCCCGCCTATGGGTTCTGCAGCCAACTTTCTAATATCTTCCGGCATTAAAAATTCTTTAATGCTTTCAGGGCAATGAATGTGTTTAACTCCTACTGTAGGATCTTTAACCAATACCCCGTCTCTTACGGCTTTTTTAAAAAGAGTACGTAACGAACAGGCATAATTTTCGCAAGTGTAAGGAGACAGCTCCGTTTCTCTTTGTAGTGTCTGCTGGAAGTTTTCAAACCATGTCGGCGTTAAAGCATCCATTTTTAAGGTTGGCGATATTTTTTCAATCCAGAGAACAACCTTATGAAGCGGGTGCTTTTTATTTTTTTCTGAAGCCGCATTTTTTACGTATTCAAGGACGGTTATTTTGGTAAGAGCAGGATCGGATAAGCCGTTACTTACGGCAATCAATGAAACTTCCCTTTTGCTCCTCAAAACTTCTGCCATATCCATAACTAACTTATTTTGAGCCTTATCGGTAGTAACCGTAAGCCCCGTGCTTTCCCTCCAACGTTTACCGCCGATATATATACTAAGATATATTTTATTGCGGTTAACCCATAGCTTTACGCTCATATTTCCCCACTTTAGCAAGTTTCACAGCTTACATATAGTTTACATATTACTTACAATATCGGCAGAAGCATCCCAATTAAAGTATAGAGAT
>CAJPPE010000160.1 GCA_905372345.1 uncultured Treponema sp.
ACCTATATCTCAGTACAACATAATATTAACACCTACGAACAGGCAAAATCCGTAAGATTTGATGTTCTGGTTCAAACAGAAAACGGTAAATTTTACGATGTTGAAATGCAGGTAAGTAACGAGAAGAATATACCCAAAAGAATGAGATTTTACCAAGCGGCTATAGATATTTCGTTCTTGGATAAAGGGAATTTCTATAATGATTTAAATGACAGCTTTATAATTTTTATCTGTTTATTTGACGTTATCGGTAAAAATCGACCAGTTTATACTTTTGAAAACATCTGTCTTGAAGATAAAAACACGTCTTTACAAGATGGAACAAAAAAGATTATAATAAATTCAGAGGCTTTTAAGGACGCTAAAGACAAAGAATTAAAGGAATTTTTAGAATATCTTAAAACAGGCAAAACAAAGAGTGAATTTACAAGGGGGATAGAAGAAATGGTACAAACTGTAAAACAAAATGAACAGGCAAGACAAGAATATAGGTTAATGTCAACTTTTGAGATGGATATTAAAGACAAAACCAAGAGGGAAACAGCAAAAATCTTAAAACAATTAGGTGATTCGATACAGAAAATTATGCAAGTTACAGGGCTTCCCGAAGAAGAAATCGAAAAACTGTAAGTTTAGAGAAAATCAAAATATCAAAGAACAAGTTTTAAACGCCGAATGGCAGCAATTTGCTCTTTGTACTTCGCACCTTGCCATTCGACATTTACACATTACAAGCTTTTTATGACCCTTGTCATCTCATCAAGACCGGCAACCTCGATACTGTCTTCAGGCGGATAGAGGGCACCTCCATAGTAGATTGAAGGATTTGCTTTGGTAGACGGCTCTTCCCTGCGTTTTAGAGCCGCAAAGTGAATCTGATCAACACCTGTGAGCTTGATTATTTTTGAAGCGTTTTTTTCGGTAATGCCGCCGCCGGGTAAAATTTCGATTCGGCCTCTTGCACGCTTTACCATTTTGGCAATTAAGTCGGCACCCTCGTAGGCTGTAGGCTCTTGCCCGCTCGTTAAAACTCTGGTAAAACCTAAAGAAATAAGCTCGTCCAGGGCCTTTAAGGGATCGGGCACCACATCAATGGCTCTATGAAAAACCTTATCCGCTCCCCCGGCAATTTTTATCAAAGCTTCACACCGTTTTGAATCGATGGTTCCGTCTTTTTTTAAAAAACCGAAAACAAGACCGTCAGCTCCGTTATCTATAAAAAGCTTTGCATCTTCAAGCATAGTCTTATACTCATAAGAAGAATAAAAGAAACCGGCAGCTCTGGGCCTTACCATGGTCATAACCTCAAGATGAGTTTCCTTTTTAACCAGCTTTAAGGCTCCAAGAGAAGGAGTCAGGCCTCCCAAAAAAAGAGAAGAATTAAGCTCAATCCTTGAAGCTCCTGCTTTCTCCGCCAAGACGGCATCCTCAAAGGATCCCGCACAAATTTCTATTTTAATATTTTTCATCTAAACACCCCGCGGCAATTAACAGCCTTTTTCATTCTAAAAAATGAAGACGAAAATGTCAACATCACGCGCATAGGTTTACTGCTATTGTCAAGAAACAAATAAAAGTGTAAAATAGAAGAATGAATAAGAGTAATAAAACAATTCCTGTTCTTTTAAAAGAATTAAAAGATTTTGAGTCTAAACTGACGGAAGCTTATAAACAGCTTGGAAACAAACTCATCAAAGATACTGCCGATCCGGTTGCGGAAGCAAACGGGGTTTCTAAAGAAAATTTTCTTCAATGGCGAAAGCTGCATGATGAAAGGAAATTTTGTACTGAAAGCGTTTTGGACATAAAAAACAACAGCACCCGCCTTTCCGAATTGGACAGCTTTAAAAAACAAATAAAGGACAGGCTCTCGGATACAAAAAAAGAGATAGAAAAATTAAAGGGAGATTTTTTACTCAAAATTTACAAAGATTTTTTACCTCAATGCGGAAGCCTTTTTGATTCTCCATCTGCCGAAATACGCACAGAAGAAACAAAAATACATGAAACTCAAGAAAAAATAGAAACCTTAAAGACGGAAAAAAAAGAAGCTAACTTTTTTGTCAAACTCGGTCTTTCGGGAAAAATCACATCCCACGAATTAAAGATAAAAAATTCCGAAAAAAAGATTAAAAATATCTTAACAAAATCGGATATAGACATAAACACTTCTCAAGAAGTAAAAGCTCTTTATGATGAAAATAAGCTTTCATCCGAACTTAAAAAAACTTATGAAGAAATCTTAAAGCTCGGTACCGATTTAAGCGATTCGGAAAGCCGCCTCAAAATGATAGATGAGGAAACAGGCTTTGTTACTCAAAAATTAGCCGATGCCGGTGCAGACAAAAATTCTAAAAAACGGATCGATAACTTTACAAGCAGAATAAAAGAAATAGATGAAAAAATAGACCTTATTTTGGAATCTGCCGGAATAAAATATACAGACAAGTTTTATTCGGCCGAAGGAGATTCAGCTCTTGGGGAAACTCCTTCGGATGACGAACTGGGAAAATATGCATCCTATCTAAAAAAATCGGGTAAATACCGAAAAGAAATAAGCAAAACAAAATACAATATAGAATTCTGCGAAACAATGCAAAAAATTAAGGCGGAAGAAAATCAAATTCAAAATCTTAACCGCACAATCAAAAATTGCGAAAACGCAATTAAGGAAGCCGAAAGGAAAATCAGCAACTCTGAAACTGCCATCAAAAACTCGGAAGCTAAAATAGCCGATTTAAAAGACCTCGCAGTCGAACTTGAAGAGAAATTTGCGGATAAGACCTATGAGCAGGTTACGGAGGAAGAATAATGGCAACAAAAAAAGCAGTTTATGATGAGTCCAAAATAAAAACTTTGAGCTCCCTTGAACATATCCGGTTGAGGACGGGTATGTACATAGGCCGCTTAGGCGACGGCTCAAATCCCGATGACGGTATCTATATCCTCGTAAAGGAAGTTATCGACAACTCGATAGACGAATTTATAATGGGAAACGGTTCCCGCATAGATATTCAACAAGATGGAAACAAGGTAATAGTCCGCGACTTCGGACGGGGTATTCCTTTAGGAAAATTGGTAGAATGTGTTTCGGTTATAAACACCGGTGCAAAATACAACGATGATGTCTTTCAGTTTTCGGTCGGCTTAAACGGAGTCGGAACAAAGGCTGTAAATGCCCTTTCGGAACATTTTAGGGTTGTCGCCGTGCGGGACGGCAAATATGCCGAAGCTATCTTTGAAAGAGGAAAGCTCGTAAGCGAAAAAAAAGGAAACACAAAACCCGGAATCAAAAACGGAACCCTAGTCGAATTCATTCCCGATACAAAAATTTTCGGGGACTATAAATTCAATTTGGACTTTATCGAAAAACGGATTTGGAACTATGCCTATTTAAACTCCGGCCTTACCTTGAGTTTTAACGGAAAACTTTTTAAATCCGAAAACGGCCTTTTGGACCTACTTGAATCCAATGTAGGAACTTCCACAATTTATGAAGTCTGCCGATTTAAGGAAAAACAGCTTGAGTTTGCTTTTTCGCATACAAACAATTACGGCGAAACCTACTACTCCTTTGTAAACGGACAATACACTTCCGACGGCGGCACCCACCTTTCAGCCTTTAAGGAAGGCTTATTAAAAGGCATTAACGAATATTTTAGAAAGAACTATAAGAGCGAAGATGTAAGAGAGGGAACCTGTGCTGCCGTTTCCGTAAAGATTCAAGCTCCGGTATTCGAAAGCCAGACAAAAAACAAGCTTGGCAACACCGAGGTGCGCTCATGGATAGTCAACGATACAAAGTCGGCAGTAGTTGAATGGCTGCAAAAAAATGCGGACTCTGCCGCAAAACTTGAAAGCAAGATAATTGCCAACGAAAAACTCCGCACCGAGCTTAATACGGTAAAAAAAGAAGCAAAGGCAGCAGCAAAAAAAATTGCCATAAAGATTCCGAAATTAAAGGACTGCAAATTCCATTTAGGAGACGGAAAATTCGGTGAAGACACCATGATCTTTATCACCGAAGGAGACTCGGCTACGGGAGCAATGGTTTCAAGCAGGGATGTTTTAACGCAGGCAATTTTTTCTCTTCGAGGAAAGCCCGAAAACATGTACGGCAAAAAACGGGCTCAGATATACAAAAACGCCGAGCTTTATAATATGATGATGGCCCTGGGCATCGAAAACGATATTGAGGGCTTGCGCTACTCTAAAATCGTAATCGCAACTGATGCGGATAACGACGGCTTTCATATCCGTAACCTGCTTTTAACATTCTTTTTAAGCTATTTTGAAGAGCTGGTTACCTCAGGACGGGTTCATATCTTGGAAACGCCCCTATTCAGGGTACGCACCAAAAAAGAGACAAACTATTGCTATTCCGAAAAGGAAAGAGATGAAGCCGTAAGCCGCCTTGGGGCTTCTTCCGAAATCACCCGCTTTAAGGGCTTGGGAGAAATAAGCCCAAAGGAATTCGGGCAATTTATCGGGCAGGATATAAAACTCCTCCCCGTCACGGTTCAAACCCTAAAAAAAGTTCCTTCAATTTTGGAATTCTACATGGGCAAGAACACCCCCGAACGCCGCAAATTTATCATGAAAAATCTTCTGGCCGAGATAGATGCTTAATTACCTCTCCGGCGATTAAAAGGCCGGCCATGGAGGGCACCCATGCAGCTGAGGCCGGAGGGTTTTGTTTTATGGTACATTCTGTTTTAGAATAAAGCACCTTCAAGTGCTTAACATTCCTTTTTTTAAGCTCGGTACGCATTACCTTACAAAGGGGGCAAACACTTGTTTTGTAAATATCTGCAAATTCAAAATCGGCGTTTAGGCGGTTTCCGCAGCCCATCGCCGAGATAATAGGGACATCATTTTTTTCGGCCTCGGCTGCAAGAAAAAGTTTTAGGGCTATTGTATCGACGGCATCAACTATAAAATCTACC
>CAJPPE010000161.1 GCA_905372345.1 uncultured Treponema sp.
GTATATTGGTATAAAAGAATGCTATGAAAAGTTATACATCCCGTGAAGTTATAAAAATATTACAAAATGACGGTTGGTATGAAGTGGCTATTGTTGGGAGCCATCATCAGTTTAAGCATTCTATAAAAAAAGGACGTGTAACCGTAAAACATCCTGATAAAGATATACCGATTGCGACATTAAAAACTATTGAAAAACAATCAGGGATAAGATTTAAATAAGAGGTAAATGTGAAGAAACAAGAACGTTTTTTTTATCCTGCAATATTCACCTATAACGGTAAAAAAGAAATTGCAGTTGTTTTCCCCGATTTGGGTTGTGCTACCTCGGGAGAAGATGAGGCTGATGCTCTATTATCTGCACGAGAACTTCTTGGTTGTGTTCTGTGCGGGCTTGAAGATGATGGAGAACCTATTCCTAAGGCTTCTCACTTAAATAATATAAAAACAGGTAAAAATGAAAAGTCCGTTTTAATTGATGTATACCTTCCTACTTACCGCATGATGCAAAAAACACATTCGGTTAACCGAACCGTAACCTTACCTGCATGGCTAAATGCTCTTGCCTCGGAGCATAATATAAATTGTTCACAGCTTTTACAAGAAAGTCTAAAAAAACAATTTCAAACCGTTTTACAAACAAGATAAATTTTCGGCAAAATAATTATTACGGAAACCGTTATTACGAATATTCCGGCCTTATAAAACTTTGGGATAAGGGAGGCTATAAAATATTTTTTAAAAATTGGGCATTGGTTTGCGGATAAAAGTAAGGCAATCTTAATTTTCCTTACACCTTACCAAGAATTTTTCGGCTATGGGTTTATCGGTTTTGATGATACAGGGATGACCGTGGCAGACCCAATCCATTTTTTCTTTTGTGTCGGGTTTTAGAAGGGTATAATCCCTGTCCTCGATAGAACAAATATCGGGGCCTACATATTCGAGAGGAATACCGGAATCTATCTTATTCATCGAAATAAATTCATATTCATTTTCCGAAAGCCTTTTACCGATTTTGCCTGCAAGCATGTAGGGAGACTTTGACTCGCCTGCTGTGGTCTTATTTGCTTCCGCACTCGAAAAATAAAAGCCTGTAAAAAACTCCCTGTGGGCCGTATTGTACAATTCTTCTACAAAGGGAGACGCTTCATCGGCGCTTATTTTTCCGTTTAAAAAATCTATTTTTTTGCGGTAAGCCCTCGCGGTTAAGGCCGTATAGTAAATGCTTTTCATGCGGCCTTCTATTTTTAAAGAATCGACCCCGGCTTCTTTCATCTTGTCGAGGTAGTCTATCATACACAAATCCTTTGAAGAAAAAAGGGCCGTATAGTTTTCGCCCTCTTCTACGGGGAAAAGCTCTCCCTTCCGCTCGGATTCTTCAACAAAGAAGTGTCCGCCTTTTTCGGAATACATCTTATAATTCCAGCGGCAAGAATGGGTACATTCCCCTGCGTTTGCGCTTCGGTCGGTAAGATAGGCGCTTATCAGGCAGCGTCCCGAATAAGAAATACACATTGCCCCATGCACAAAACATTCAAGCTCCATTTCGGGAACCCTTTGCTTTATTTCGCTCACATCCTCAAGGCTTGCTTCCCTTCCCAAAACCACGCGAGAAAAGCCTAAGTCCTTGTACACCCTTACGGCCTCATAGTTTATGCAGTTTGCCTGCGTACTTAAATGAAGCGGAATATCGGGAAAGCTTTCTTTTAAAATTCGGGCGGCTCCCAAATCTTGAACTATAAAGGCATCGAAGGGATATTGCTTAAAATATTTAACCTCTTCTAAAAGGTTTTTTAAGTCCTCATTATGAAAAGAAATATTTATCGCACAATAAAGTTTTTTTGTTAAGCCGCGTTTTTTGTATTCTTCTTTTAAAAGGGAAATATTTTTATATTCTTCTCCCGAAAAATTATCGGCCTTAGCTCTAAGCGAAAAGTTCTTTAATCCTATATAGGCTGCATCGGCTCCGTACTCCCATGCATAATCCAATTTTTCAAAATTGCCCGCAGGCGAAAGAAGCTCCATTATTATTCCCCTATCAATCGGCCTTATTTTCTATCACCGAGCCCTTATCAAAAAAGCCGGTTATTTTTTTTCCGACAGCTTCAACCGCAATGTGAGCATTGGCAAAGTAATCGGGTAAGGCCTGAAACAAATGAGGCATGTTCTCCATTTTATCGAGCACAGCCATTCCTCCGGCCTTTTCTATTTTTTCGCAAAGCCTGATTGAATCATCTAAAAGAATCTCATTACTGCCGCATTGAATAAAAACAGGCGGAAAGTTTTCAAAGTTTCCAAAAATAGGAGAAACAAGCTCGTTAGTAAGATTTTTTTCTTCCGTGTATAATTGGGCGGCTCCCAATAAAGCTTCTTGAGAAAAAACAAAATCTTTTTTACGGTTTACGCTTAAGCCCTCGCTTGAACAGCTTAAATCCGCCCAAGGCGAAAATAAAATCAGCAAGGCAGGCAGCGGAAGACGCTTATTTTTTAAATAATGGATAAGAGACAAAATTAAGCCGCCCCCTGCCCCGTCTCCTGCAAGAATTAAATTTGCAGGTTCAACCGTATGCGATTCTATAAGTTTTGCATAAACCTTGTAGACATCTTCAAGGGCGGCAGGAAAGGGATGTTCGGGAGCTGTCTTGTACTCGGGTAAATATAGATCGGCAGAAGCTTCATGAGCAAGCCCGGCACAAAAAGAGCGGTAAGCTTTTTTTGTGCCGCTGATAAAAGAGCCTCCATGAGCATATAGAATTACCCTGCCGGAAACAGCCATCTCAGGCTTTAATACATCCGTATCGACTCCCCTCAATTTGACTTCGGATAAGTCTACATTGTTCGGCACATAGGGAGAATAAAGAATATCGTCATAGGCAAGTCTTAACTCGTCTATTGTCTGTTTTCGAGAAAGAACGGCCTTTTTAAATTTCTTTTTTAATTCGCGTAAATCCTTCAATTCGTTTTGCACCTAAATGTCTCCCATTTAATTGGTTTTTGATTAACTAGTTTTGAGGCATCGATTAAAACTCATCGAGCTTACGTAAATTTGCATAGATGCCGTTTAAACTTAAAAGCTCCTCGTGAGTGCCGCTTTCCATAATGCCCTCATCGGTAACCACCAAAATCTTATCGGCATTTCTTATTGTAGAAAGACGATGGGCTATAACTATTGTAGTCCTCTCCTCAGAAAGCTCCTCAATCGCCCTTTGAATTAAAATTTCGTTTTCGGTATCGAGAGCTGAAGTCGCTTCGTCCAAAATCAAAATCGGAGGATTTTTTAAAAAGACTCTGGCAATGGAAATCCTTTGCTTTTGACCGCCTGAAAGCATAACGCCCCGCTCTCCCACATAGGAATCATAACCTGCTTCCAAGCTCATAATAAAATCATGGATATGGGCATTTTTAGCGGCTTCAATAATTTCCTCATCGGAAGCCTTAGGTTTTCCGTAGGCTATATTTTCTTTTATGGTTCCGCCGAAAAGATAAACGTCCTGCTGTACAATTCCGATATTTTCTCTCAATGACTTTAAGGTTAAGTCCCGAATATCCTTACCGTCTATGCTTATCTTTCCGTTTATTACATCATAAAAACGGGGAAGAAGGGAGCATATCGTAGTCTTTCCTCCGCCTGAAGGGCCTACAAGAGCGAGGGTTTTTCCTGCAGGAATATCGATGGAAATATTTTTTAAGATTGAGGCGGTTTCATTATAGCTGAAATCGACATTTTCGTATTTTATATTTCCTTTTACATCCTTTAGCTCGACGGCATCTTCTTTTTCGGTAATATCCGGTGCAGTTTCTACAACCTGTAAAAAACGCTTAAAACCGGCAGCTCCTTTTTGGAACATCTCGGTAAAATTGATTAGGAGGTTTATAGGAGCGATATAGATATTTATATACAAAACATAGATGGTCAAGTCGGGAATTGTAAGTTCATTTCTTGCAACAAAAAAGCTTCCGGCTAAAACCGTTACGATAAAAAACAAGCCCTGCAAAAGACCGTTTACACCGACAAACTGCCCCATCTGCATGTAGTTTAAATATTTTGAATGAACAAAGGCCTCGTTTGCTATATCGAATTTTTTGCTTTCCAGTTCTTCGTTTGCAAAGGACTGCACCACCCTTATCCCCGAGAGAGTGTCCTGCACTTGGGAATTTATTCCGGCTATGGTTTTACGGTTGAGCATAAAAATTTTACGCATCTTTTTGTTTTGAAAAAAAGTAAAGATGAACATAAGGGAGGTAACCGAAGCTAAAATAAGAGTAAGCCTTACATTGATAAAACAAAGGAGAGCAAAAGAACCTATTATTTTTAAAAAAGAAATAAAAAGGTTTTCGGGGCCGTGATGTGCCAGTTCCGAAATATCGAAAAGGTCTGAAACAATCCGCGAAATCATGTCTCCCGTTTTGTTTTTATCGTAATATGAAAAGGAAAGACGCTGCATGTGGTTAAAAAGGTCATTTCTCATATCCCTTTCCATTCTGGCACCCATAATATGGCCCCATGAGGTTATAAAATACTGGGCAAAATACCTTATTATATAAAGCCACAAAAGAATTGCCGCAATTATAAGCCCAAGGTAGATAATGGCCGAGGCTTGCACATCAAAGCTGAAAATAGTCTTATCCGAAAAGAGCAAAAGCTTGCCGCTTCTTATTTTTGGAATTACCCTTGTTAAGTATCTTATCACTTGGGGAAAAACCAAGTCCACCGCAGACACCAAAAGGGCACAAAAAAGATCAAAGAAAAACAAGAATTTATAAGGCTTATAATAAGCCGCAAATTTTAAAAATGTGCTTTTTTTACGCATATTTTTGATAATATATGATAATCAAAAAAAAGTAAATAGGCATTTTAAAAGGTTTACAATTTTAAAAAAATTGTATATATTG
>CAJPPE010000162.1 GCA_905372345.1 uncultured Treponema sp.
GGACGTAACAAAGTACAGATGTCAAAGTGAGAATGCTTAAAATTGGGCTTCGGGATGTTCTTTATGGATGTATTCCGCCCAGTCGTGATCGGCTCCGGCTATATGTTCAACAAGCCACCTGCCCAAAAAATCGTAAAATTTAAGTCCCGTTTCGATATTGCCGGAGGCTAAAGGCACAATCGCTTCTCTTATTTTTTTTATAAAAGATTTATGTATTTCTGCATGCTCTTTTAAATCGGGATAACCGTATTTCTTCATTATTTTTTCTTCTTCTTCAAAATGATAATAGGTATAGTCGGATAAGTTTTTTATGACTTTACCGATTTTCAGTTTGTATTCTTCTTGGGACAAGTCAAACAAATCTTTAAATTGTCCCATTATGTTCAAAAGTTTTTTATGATGTAAATCGATTGTGTTATAACCTACGCTTAACGCGTCTTCCCATTCAAAACATTTAATTTCACTCATAAAGGTATTTTAACTTATTATGAAAAAAAGTCAAGGGAAGGAACGGGTTATAGATATCCTATTTCTAATTTATTCATCAATTCTATAAACCATATCGCCGGTATTCCAAATATACATAGCGGCTGACACAGGCTTTTTTCCTTCTTCCCAAAGCCATCCTGTATATGTTGCGGTATATCCGAAGTATCCTTCCGTTAAAATTTCAAACTCCATGCCGGAAAATTTTTCAATATACTCTTTTAACCCGATGGCTTTCCCTGAAAAATCTCCTTCATAAACAATTTTGTCGAATATCCAAACACTACATTCATCTAAGTCACTGCCATAAAATACGACATCTCCGGAATATTTTTTTTCTCCATTTTCGGTATATTGAAATAATTTATCTATCTTTAATGTCAATATGTTGTCATTAAAGATGATTTTCTTTATTTTGCTGTCATGCAGGCTAAAAGGAATATTATTGCTTCTATCATGTATAAAATCCATTTCCATCTCCCATAATGCTAATTTGCCTTACTCAATATCCATAGTATTGTAGCATATTTCTACTTTGTTTTATAGCCCTAACTCTTGCCTTGTGTCCTCGCTATTGCGAGTTTCCCACATCCTGTCATTCAATCAAGTTTCAATACCTTTTTCGCCTCGATCTTGAAAAAAAACGATGAATATGTTAAAATGCCGCACAATGTTTGACCGATTAGAACCTTTATTACCTGAAATTAACCGATTTTTGCAAAATGTTGGAGAGGTCTTTACTCTTGAAGACCTTAAAAATTCTATCGGTCTTAAAAATTTTGATGATTATACTTTAGGAACCTTTTTAATTGCTGCCTCTATTGCCTATTTTTTTCCTGAACCCGATTCTGATGATGGAGTATGGATTAGTAAGCACGGATTTTTTACCGGCAGAGAATTTTGTGTTCAAATTTCGGATACGGAAAATGAAATGGGAATTTTCATTCCCGGCTCACGCTTTTTACCCTTTTTACCGGCAGATAAATATGCCCATGAGGCAAAGCTTTTTTATGAAGGAAAAGAAATCCCTAAGAAAAAGACATACTTGAGTTTTGATAGAATTTCCTCCTTTTATTTTTTGTATACCGAAAGTGATCTTTCCAATGTTTTATGTGAAGACTATGAAGAAAATGTAGAGACCTTTTCCCGTCTGCATGATAGTTTTAATCCCGAAGCCCATTTTGCCGTAAGTGCTTGGGATTTTTCCGAAGTTTTTAATGAATGTTGTTTTAACTATCCCAGACGTTTTTTTGTGCGTATCAAAGACTGGTCCAATGCGGAGTTTGAAATTTTAAAAGAAAGCTATGAGCTTTTAGAAGATGATATATCAAATTGGTTTGATCTTTTTGAAACGGCCGTCCGTTCCTCCTTAAAAATTCTTCCCATGGATTCAGCTGCCCAGGAAATTCTCTCCTTTGCATATTTTTTGGCTGAAGATGCACTCTTTAATAAAAATGCGGCACCTATGGAGCTGTTTTTTGAAAAGAATGACATTTTCGGTGTTGTACCTTACGGGATAGAAGAAAAGTTTTGGGTCTTGGACGAGCCTATAAAAAATCCTGAAAGCTGGTTTGATTATCCTTATAACGAAAGCAAAGAGGGTAATTTTTTTTATTCTATAAAGAGGCCGGTTACGGAAGCCGTTATAGACTGCTTTGTTTTGAATTTTTTATCTGAAAACTATATAGCCCGTTTTGATGATGAGGTAAAAGGACTCTTTATAAAGGAAACTTTGGATTTATTTATTCCTAAGTTTATAAGTGATTATAAAACCGCATCTTCAAAGTGCAAAACTTATTTGGAGAAACATTACGATTACTGGGTAAACTTATATAATCCCTTTCAAGATGATACTTCAAAAGAATTACGTTCCGACTTGACGGCCTTTTATACAAATCTTGTTCTGCTCTTTAATGAGATTGATGAGAAAAAATTAAAAACATCGGACTTTGACGGTCAATCAGCCTTAATGATTTATCAAATTTTTGATAAGATTTTTCAATGGAGTGAATTCGTTTCTTCTATTGAATCGGAAGATTATAGTTTTATTGAAGTAATCTCTATGTCTCTTGATAATTTATACTATGTATATACGGATTTGAAGGTCGAAATTAGAAATAAAATATCGGCCCTCACAAAAAAATAACAACCTTGGAGGTTTTTTATGAAAAACGAACTGGAAGCTATTGCTCTTTCAATCAGAAGTCTTTCGATGGACGCAATCGAAAAAGCCAACTCAGGGCATCCGGGACTCCCTTTGGGGGCTGCCGAATTGGGTGCTGCTCTGTATGCTAAAATCTTAAAACACAATCCTAAAAATCCCGATTGGAAAGACAGGGACCGCTTTGTGCTTTCTGCAGGCCACGGTTCGATGCTTTTGTATTCAGCCTTACATATTTCAGGCTACGATGTTTCAATCGAAGATATAAAGAATTTTAGGCAGCTCGGCTCCAAATGTCCGGGGCATCCCGAATACGGCGACACTCCCGGTGTTGAAACTACCACAGGACCCTTGGGTCAAGGAATTTCTACAGCCGTAGGTATGGCTATTGCCGAAAAAATGCTTGCCGCCCGCTTTAACACAGCCGAGCATAAAATAGTAGACCACTATACTTATGCCCTTGTAGGGGAGGGCTGTTTGATGGAGGGCGTTTCCTCCGAAAGCTCCAGTTTGGCAGGCCACTTAAAATTAGGAAAGCTCATCGTTTATTATGATGAAAATAAGATTACGATTGACGGTTCAACCGACTTAACATTTACCGAAAACATCGAAGAAAGGTACAAGGCCTACGGCTGGCAGGTATTGCGGGGCTCGATGTACTCCTTTGAAGATATTGAACGGCTGACTCTTGAAGCCAAAAAAGATGAAAGGCCTACCCTTATAATATTAAAGTCTGTTATAGGGCAGGGGGCTCCGACGGTTGCAGGCAAAAACAAGGCACACGGTGCACCCTTAGGAAAAGAGGGGATTGCCGAAGCCAAGAAAAATCTTTTACTCGAAGGAAAAGGCGATTTTTATGTTGCAGAAGAAGCTTATGCTTTCTTTAAAAAGAGAAATGAAGAACTCGCTCTTGCCGAAGCCGAATGGAATAAAACCTTTGAAGTCTGGTCAAAGGCTAATCCCGAAAAAAGAAAAGAATGGGATCTTTCCTTCGCCAAAGGCGGAGCTGATGAAGCCCTTGTAAAATCTGTAAAGCTCCCAGAATTTAAAAAAGATGAAAGCATTGCAACCCGTGCCGCCTCAAAAAAGGCCTTAAACGAGTTTGCAAAAGTTCTTCCCAATCTTGTCGGAGGTTCTGCCGACTTGGAAGGCCCCAATGCCGTAGGCTTGGACGGAATTTCAGCCTTTTCTCATCAAAATCCTTCGGGAAGATATATTTATTTCGGTATCAGGGAATTTGCAATGGGGACAATCACAAACGGTATTCAGCTTCACGGAGGGTTTAGGGCATTTTGTGCAACCTTCTTGGTCTTTGCCGATTATTTACGCCCGGCTCTCCGCCTTGCAGCCCTTATGAAGCTTCCTTCAATCTATGTTTTTACCCATGATTCAATCTTTGTAGGGGAGGACGGCCCCACCCATCAACCCATAGAACTTTTAGCCTCATTGCGGGCTATTCCGAATGTGCTTGTTTTACGCCCTGCCGATGCGGAAGAAACGGGGGAAGCATGGAAGCAGGCTCTCTTACACAAGGACGGCCCCGTCTGCTTAATCTTGAGCCGCCAAAATTTGCCTATTTTGGAAAAGAGCGATCTTTTTTGGAGGGAATCGATTAAAAACGGTGCATACATTGTAAAGGATGTAGAAGCTTCGGCCTGCGGCTGTACGGTAGGCAAGCCGGATAGAACTCCTGATGTAACAGTTTTGGCTACGGGTTCCGAGGTAAGTATGGCAGTAAAGGCTGCAAGTCTTGTAAAGGATAAAAAGGTCAGAGTTGTCTCCGTTATGTCTAAAGAAAGGTTTGAAAACTCGCCAAAGGATTTTAAACATGGAGTTTTAGGCGGATGTAAAAAGCATATCCGTGTTATTACCGCAGAGGCTGGAGTCGCCCAAGGCTGGGAAGGCTGGACAGGCTGCAAGTGTGATAATTTTTCGATTGAGCGCTTCGGCACCTCAGCCCCCGGAGTCAAGGCCGCGGAACACCTAGGCTTCACGTCAGAAAACTTGGCAAAGCTGATAGAGAAGGGGTAGAAAACTTCTAATAATACATAATTAAAACTGCAATTGAAAAAAAACTCGTTCATGTTATAATTATCTTACAGGGTGAAATGCGTAAAAGCTGTGATTACAGGAATCCTTGGCTGCCGATCTTGCCCGCTCCGGTGCTTCGGCTTGGAGCAAATT
>CAJPPE010000163.1 GCA_905372345.1 uncultured Treponema sp.
GAAGTAAGATGCGTTGAGGTTCGGGATATTCCGAAATAAGGGCTTTTCGTTTTTCGTTTTCGTCAAATTGAGTTTTTGTTTTTTTATAAAGCCCCATATATTCTCTAAGTAAAATTTCCGAAGAATTTTTTTGTCTGTCATAGTCCGAATAAAAAACAGGAATCTTATTTAATTCCGCATATTCCAAAACGGAAGAAGATTTTTGAAATGCAAGAGGATAAAAAATTTCTTCTCCTTCAAAGGTTTTATATTCTTTTAAGGCATCAATAATTTTTAAAATACTTTCAGAAAATTCCGAATAGGTTTTTAAATTTTTTTCCAAGCAGTCAATACGCTCATCATTCCAAATTACTTCCTTTACGGGATAGAAGTTAATTTTTTTATATTCCTCTAAAGAACCTTGGCTTGCTATATCAAAGCTCTTTATTTTTTCTACCTTATCAAAATCAAATTGAATTCGGTAAGCCGTTTTTTCCGAACCCGAATTGGAAGCAAGGCAGATATCCAAGACCTCTCCCCGCAAGGCAAACTCACCTCTCACGCTTACACGCGGAACTCTTATATAACCCCAAAGACTTAAAAGCTCCGCAAGGCTTAAAATATCAAGGCTTGAACCTGCAGCAATTTCTACATTATTTTGTTTTAAATAATCGGCCGGAGGAACCGGAGTTAAAAAGGAACGCTGGCAAGTGATAAAAACCGGAGGTTTGTTTTTTGTATAGGATTCATTCCCGGATTCAAGCAGTCGGATCAGCACTTCGGCTCGTTCGGAAAAGACGGGAGCTGTCGGCGAAATAGGCCTATAGGCAAGAGAGCCCCACCAAGGCAATACAAAATTTTCTATTCCGGAAAAATCCAAGTCGGCTCTTACGGCCTCCGCTTCCTTTTCGGTCGGAACTACCACGAGGACAGGTTTACGGGTTTTGTACAAATATTCCGTTAAAAAAAATCCAAAAAGGCCTCCGGAAATTCCTGTAATGTTGTAGGGATAAGAATTCTCATCTATCTCATCGAAGGCATTTTTCATATCCTTCCATGAGCGGATAGAATTTTGTAAGGAATCTATTAGAGGCTGAGGCATTTAAATCTTTACCCGTTTGAGGGCTTCGGCTGCTTCCTTAAACTCGGGGCGGAGTTTTACTGCCGTTTGATAGGCTGCAATCGCACCTTCTTTTTCTCCGGCCGCTTCACGGACAATTCCCAGCCTATACCACCAAAGAGAATTGGAAGGCTCCAAGTGCACTGAAATGGAATAAGCAATATCGGCCTTATGATATTTTTTTGTATTTCGGTAAATCTCTCCGACAAAAAAGTGGGCAACGCTTATACGTTCGCCATTGGGAGCCATCTCGATATACATTTCCATGTTCCTCAACGCGTCTTTATAATTCCCAAGGAAAAACTGAGCCTCTGCCAAGGTTTCGATAATTCTGGCATCTCTCCCGATTTTTAAGGCATCACTACATACCAGTTCGGTGTCCTTATATCGACCCAATCTAAAAAGGCACCATGTATATACGGCATAAGAATCCATATTCTTAGAATTTACCTTTAATTCGTTACGGCAAATTTCTATAGCGGATAGATAAGCGGTTCTGGCATCTTCACGCCTTCCTATGGAATCAAGGCTGCGGCCCTGCCTGTAAAGCTTTAGAGCATCAGGCTTATCTTGTGCAAAAAGAACACCGTCCTGTGTAAAAAAAAGGCCCGCAGCAAAAATAAAAGTCAATAGAATAAATTTAAAACGTTTTCCGGTTATCATAATTTTCTCCATCCATTATTTTACATAAATTTTTATTTTATTCAATCGGGGAATCGAACAGAACCTAATACACAAACTTATCGTCTTCATCTTTTACTATAATAACTCTTCCCCGCTCTGCTTCATTTTTCACTCGGGCTAAAAAGTGGTCAACGGTATTATTTAGATCACGCTTTAGAACAGGTCCCATGTATTGCTCTTCATCGAGAACCAAGGCAGCACGGCTTTTAGACATATTCGCCAAGATTACCTTTCTAAATTCTTCACTTTGATTATGTATCAAAAGAGCCAATTCTTTATCGGTCATAGGAGAGATTAGATATTGAATGTGCTTTGGATTCATATTTATAACATCATCAAGGGTAACAAGTTTGCGTTTTATAGTTTCGGTCAAATTTTCATCTTCAAGATCAAGAGAATCCAAAATACTCGAACCGGTCTCATAATCCAGTTTACGCAAGATATCGGCCAATACGGAAACACCGTCAACCGAGCTTGTGCGGTTTAAATTTACATCGGCAAGTTTCTTTTTTAAGGCCTCACTTACCTGAGTAAGAACTTCAGCATCTATCTTTTTAAGTTTTGCAAGGCGTAAGATTATGTCTTTTTTTTCGTCTTCATCTTCGATGGAACTTATATAGGCTGCAGCCTGCTTAGGCTCCAATTGAGAAAGGACTATGGCCTTTGTAGCCGGAAGCTCACCTTGTAATATTCGGCTCAGGCGATCCTTATCCATACCTTCAAGATACTCAAAAGGTTTAGGCATTTTAGGAGGCACGGCAGTTTCAAGAATCTCTTCGGCCCTGGCCTCGCCGAAGGCTTCGGTTAAAATAGTCTTAGCCGTATCGACACCGCCTAAAAGATTTTTGTTTTTATTGTAGATATCGTTAAATTCATTTAGAATATCATAGGCTTCTTTTTTATCTATTGATTGAACCGTAACAAGCTCTGCTACAACCTTGTCTATCTGCTCCTTGGTAAGCTGCCGTAAAACATCGGCAGCCTGCGCCGCCCCGATTATAAAAAGGAATTTGGCAACTCTCTTATAAGGACTCTCTTTTCCGGCACTTTTTTCATCTATAGGAACCTTTATAAGACCATTCTTTAACATTTGACTTTCGATATCACTCATAAAAACCTCAAGAGCTATTATAGCACGGATTAGCCTAAAAAGGCAAGAGTAAAAGAGCGATGTAAATTTTTCAAGCAGGCCTATACTTTAAATTTATTAACCTCAAATGCCAGATTTTCAATGCTGATTTTATTTTTTTGTGTAATTTCATTGACTTCCTTCATGGCATTACTTATCTGAACGGCACTGCAAGCCATCTCATTCATGCTTAGCGTAATTTTTCGGGTTAAGCCGTCTAATTTAGTCATCTCTTCAGCAACCTGTTCTCCGCCCCTTAACATTTCAGCCGAACCGTTACTTACTTCAAAAGTTACGGAATTAATATTTTTTATAGCATTTAAAATTTCTACACCGGCATTTTCCTGCTCACGCATGGACTGGGTTAAAAATTCACTCATAGATTTTACTTGTTCGGAAAAGCTAAAAATTAAACTGAATTTTTCTTCAGCCGTTTTAGAAGATACTGACAAGGAATCGATTTCGCCGCTTAAGGCTTTAAGCGTTGCTGTAATTGTTTTTCCCTGTGCACTTGACTCTTCAGCTAATTTTCTGATTTCGTCGGCAACTACGGCAAATCCTTTTCCGGCTTCTCCTGCATGAGCTGCTTCAATAGCGGCATTCATTGCCAAAAGATTTGTTTGACTTGCAATATGCTCAATAACACTGCTTGCCTCTAAAAGCCCGCCAGATTCTTCCGCAATTTTTTGAGTTACTCTATTTGATTTAGAAACAATTTCTTTTCCGTCCTCAGTCGATTCGGCAAGAGTTTTAATAAGCTCATCAGTCTTTTCCAAGGTTTGAGTTATGGAAGCAATATTGGCAGTCATCTGTTCTATTGAAGCCGATGAGCGTGAAACGCTTTCAGATTGATTTTCAATTGAAGCATTTAGCTGTTTAATATTTTTGATTATCTGTTCAATTGTTGCAGCCGTTTCCGTAACACTTGCAGCCTGCGTCAAAGCCTGCTGTTTTACGCCGTTAATATTTTCAGTAATTTCATGAACGGAATCTGCTGTCCGGTTCATATTTGAAGCGAGGTCCGATCCGATTTCAGCCATTGAGCGGCTGTTAACTCCTACAGACTGCATTGAATTTCCTATTTTTTCAATTGTTCTATTAAAATATTCAGACAGCTCGGTAATTTCATTATTACCGATTAAAGGCAGTCTTACACTTAAATCGCCCTCGCCTTGCGAAATATTTTTAAGAACTTCAATTACTTTATTAATCGGTTTAACAATATTGTTTGCAGTAAAAAATCCTATAAGTACCGCAATAACAATACCGCACAAAACAACAACGAGAAAAATATTTAGCAGGTTAGATACATTCTCTGAAATAAATTCGGAAGCCGGAGCCGTTATCAATAATTTCCATCCAGAATATCTCATTGTAGACAGAGCTGAAATATGTTTTACTCCGTTTATTTTAGAAACTTGTACAGCCGATTTTTTTGACTCGAGGGCATCTTTTAAAAATATTGAAAAATCCGTTTTCTCCGAATTTAATATTTCGGAAAAAAAATTCTTATATAAAATTTCCGGCCTACGGCTTCCCAAAATAATTCCTGAAGGGCTGATAAGATAAGCCTGTCCCGTTTCACCGACAATTATATCACTGATTAAATTCGATAAAGAATCGCCTAAAATTGAAGCAGTAATAGTTCCTACAATTTTTCCCTGTAAATCGCGTAATGGAATTGCAACTATAGAAACGTATTTTCTTTTTGTTAAAGACATTTCAGGTTCCGTAATTACGTATTTTCCCTTTATGACAGATTTAAACCACTCGGTATTGTTTATCTTTTCAGTTTTACCGTCCGTATTATACAAGACTCCGTCAAGACCGCTTATTCCGAAACTAATCCATCCAGTTTGTTTGAGCATTTGAATTTCATTTT
>CAJPPE010000164.1 GCA_905372345.1 uncultured Treponema sp.
TAACCACATCGGCATCCTGTTCAAGAGAACCCGATTCCCTTATATCGGCAAGCCCGGGTTTTTTTCCTTCGGCATCCCTTGTCAGCTGGGATAGGGCGACTACGGGAATATTCAGCTCTCTTGCCAGACTTTTTAGAGACCTTGAAATTTCGGCAATCTGTTCATGGCGTGGAATGCTTGCATTTTCGCCTGTAATAAGGGTTATATAGTCTATAAAAATGATTTTTACGTTATAGGGCGGACTGCAAAGCTGGCGGGCTATTGCTCTTAAGTCCAAAAGCTTCATATTCGGCATATCCACAAGGTAAAATGGGGCTTCATAGAGGGTACCGCAGGTTTCGGATACCTTGCCGAAATCTCTGGCCGTTAGGTTTGCAGACCTTATTCTGTTTGAATTTATTTTTGCTCTCGAAGCTATCAAACGCTGTACCAACTGCATATCGGACATTTCAAGAGAAAAAAAAGCTGTCGGAATTTTTTCGTCAATAGCGATGTGGGCAGCCATGGTCATGGCTAGGGCTGTTTTTCCTACGGAAGGACGGGCCCCTATTATTATAAATTCCGAATCCTGAAATCCGTAGGTCATATTATCCAAATTACCGAAACCTGAAGGAACTCCGGTGTATGCTCCCTTGCGTTCGTGTAGTTTTTGGAGAACCTCCAAAGTAGGCATTATGACCTCAGCCAAAGACTTAAAAGTCGCAGAATTTCCGGCTTCCGTAAGGTCAAAGATGCTTTTTTGAGCTTCTTCCAAGACTGTTCGGCTCGATATGCTGTCATCAAACACATCTGCAGAAATTCTATTGGAAACTTTTAGCAAATTTCTTCTTATAGCGGCTTCCAACACGATTTTTGCATAAAATTCGTAGTTTGCAGAGCTTGGAACCTCATCCGTAAGCGATGCTATGTAGCTTGCTCCTCCGACTGAATCCAATTCATTTGCCGAGCGAAGATAGTCTGTCAATATTAAAATATCCGCCTTTTGGGACTGGGTGTCTAATTCCGAAATAGCCTTATATATCTTTTGGTGCTGAGGAGAATAAAAAGCTGACGCATCTAAGATAGGTCTTACAAAGGTAAAGACATCAGGGTCTATTAAAATAGCTCCCAGCACAGCCTTTTCTGCTTCCATATTGTGAGGCGGAAGCTTGTTTTTTAATTTTTTTACACTATCCATTAAAATTCCTCTCAAGAAAGGGCATTTTAACAGATACTAAGATTAAAATCTAGCCTAAAAAAACATTAAATTTTAAAAAGTTTCTTGACAATTTCTTTTTTATTCCTTAAAATGTTTCCCTATGAATAAAAATATTACGATTGATGAACTGCGTTCAAAATATATAGACTTTTTTAAAAGCAAGGGACATGTGGAAATTTCGGGGAGGTCTCTTATTCCTGAAAATGACCCCACGGTTCTATTTACAACAGCCGGTATGCACCCGCTTGTCCCTTATTTAATGGGGGAGCCTCATCCTGCCGGAACCCGTTTAACCGATGTGCAAAAATGTGTGCGTACGGGCGATATAGATGATGTCGGGGATGCTTCTCACCTGACTTTTTTTGAAATGCTTGGAAACTGGTCTTTGGGAGATTATTTTAAAAAAGAATCAATCGCCTATAGCTTCGAATTTTTAACGGACGAAAAATATTTAGGTATTCCTATCGATAAACTTTCCTTTACGGTCTTTGAAGGAAATGAAGACGCTCCCCGTGATGAAGAATCGGCTTCTATTTGGGAAAGTCTGGGTGTTTCTAAAGACAGAATTTTCTTTTTACCGAAAGAAGATAACTGGTGGGGCCCAGCCGGTGAAACAGGCCCATGCGGTCCCGATACGGAAATTTTTATAGATACGGGAAAACCTGCCTGCGGTTCAAATTGCCGCCCAGGCTGTAACTGCGGTAAATATGTAGAAATATGGAACAATGTTTTTATGCAATATCATAAAAACAAAGACGGCTCATACTCTCCATTGGAAAGAAAATGCGTAGATACGGGAATGGGGGTCGAACGAACAGTCGCCATGCTTCAAGGGAAGCCTTCCGTTTATAATACCGAGGCCTTTACTTCAATTATTAAATCTATAGAAGACATAAGCGGTGTAAAATACGGCGATAACGAAAAAACCGATACCTCTATCAGAATTATAGCCGACCATGTCCGAACAGCCTGCTTTATTTTGGGAGACCCCAAAACTACGCTTCCGTCAAATATCGGAGCAGGCTATGTTTTAAGAAGGCTTATCAGGCGGGCTGTAAGGCACGGCAAAAAACTCGGCATAGACGGCAACTTTTTATCCGTTCCGGCTTCTGCCGTTATAGCTCAAAATGCCGGTTTTTATACCGAACTAAAGGAAAATGAAACTCTCATTTTAACGGAACTTAAGGCCGAAGAGGATAAATTCCTTGAAACCTTAAAAAAAGGCGAGGCAGAATTCGAAAAAATGCTTCCGAACCTTTTAAAAAATCCTAAAAAGATTATTCCGGGAAGAATGGCCTTTAAACTCTATGATACCTACGGCTTTCCTATAGAATTAACGGAAGAACTTGCCTCCGAATCGGGACTGACCGTAAACAGGGAAGAATTTGATGAAGCTTTTAAAAAGCATCAGGAGCTATCCAGAGCCGGAAGCGAACAGGTATTTAAGGGCGGTCTTGCCGACCATTCGGAGCAGACAACGGCCTATCATACGGCAACCCATCTTTTACACAAGGCTTTAAGAATGGTTTTAGGCGATCATGTTCAGCAAAAAGGCTCGAATATAACGGCTGAAAGGCTTCGTTTTGACTTTTCTCATCCTGAGCCAATGACGGAAGCCGAAAAAAAAGAGGTTGAAAGGCTTGTAAATGAGGCTATCAAGGCCGATTTGCCCGTAACTATGGAAGTTATGCCTTTGGAAGAGGCAAAAAAAATAGGAGCTATGGCTCTTTTCGGCGAAAAATATGAAGATGTTGTTAAGGTATACAAAATAGGAGACTTTTCTACCGAAGTTTGCGGAGGCCCCCATGTTGAAAGAACAGGTTCTTTAGGCCGTTTTTGCATCAAAAAAGAACAATCTTCTTCTTCAGGGGTCAGGCGCATAAGGGCCGTACTTGAACATTAAATGTAATAAATTGTACGTAAATTTAAATGTAACCTATTGCTGTACAATTTGTTAATTTAATAATGAAAAATTCGGCTTTGCCTTCTTTTGAAAATATAGTCCGTGTGTGTAAACGGGATAGATGAGGATAAAATGAAAAAGAAAGTTTTTATTGTAGTGATGTTGGTCGGTTTTTTGGGCGTTTTGTCTGCCCAAAATGATTTACAGGTTATTGCACAGGTGAACCTGTCAAAAAAGGAACCTATAACTCTCGGGCAGCTTAAAAAGCTTGTAAGATTTGCCGAATCTCAAGGCGGAAGTGTAGCTACAAATGATGATAAAAAGCTTGTTTTGGAAAGTTTAATGCGTACCAAGCTTTTGGTTCAGGCTGCCGAAAAAGAAAATATTAAGATTTCAAATTCCCAAGTAGATAATGCTTTTAACGATGCTCTTTCAACAATAGTAAATTCCCCGATAACGGAAAGCGAATTCGCAAAATTAATAAAACAAAAAGAAAATATATCGCTTGACGAGTTTATGAAAAAGCAAACAGGTTGTACTGTTGAAGAACTCAAAAAGATTATCAAAGATAATCTTATAATTCAAAACTATATAGCTTCAAAAAATCAAGCAGAAATTGTAAAGATGGCAACTCCTACAGACGCTCAAATTCGTTCATACTATGAGATGAAAAAAGGAGAGTTGGTTCGGCCCGATATGGTGAAAATGCTTTTTGTTGCCGTAAAAAAAGAAGGTAAAGACAAGGAAGAAATCGATAAAATTAATGAATTGCACAAAAAGGTTAAGAAGAATATAAAAGAGATTGCCAATATCAAGAAAAATGCAGAAGCCGGTAATTATGTTGCTCAAGAAGGTTATATACCTAAAACAGCAGAGGGTGCTCAGTTGTTAAATGCTAGTCCTGAGACCTTAATGGAAATTTTCTCAAAAGATGTAAATTATATATTCGATATACAGGATAGGGTAGACAGCAGACAATTTTTTGTTATAACGGAAAAACTTAATGCGAAAATTTTAACTTTAAGTGATGTCCCTAATCCATCATCTACGGTTACGCTTTATGATCAGATAAAAACCCTTCTTTCTCAGGGACTTGCACTAAATGCCGTTCAATCTCTCATACAGACTACATACGAAAGTTTACGCACCGATAATAATTGCAAGATTTTAAAAAGCGATGCGGAGCTTGATAAACTTCTTAAGTGGTAATCGATAGATTTTAGATGAGTGTAGGAAGACGCAGAGGACGGATTCTCGCTTTTCAAGCTCTTACGGCTTGGGATATGGGGGGATCCGTCCTTGATGATTTATTGACATTTCCTTGGCAGCAAACCGAGAAATTGGAATCCGAGCTTGAAGCCGATTATCTTTTTCCTAAAATGATGGTCTTGGGTACAATCGAAAATATAACCGAAATAGACAAGGTAATTCAGAAAAATCTGGATAACTGGGTTATAGATCGGCTTAATTCGGTTGATAAGGCAATTTTAAGATTGAGTGTCTATTCTCTTTTATATCAAAAAGATACCCCTCCGCCCATTGTGATAGATGAGGCTATAAATTTGGCCAAAGATTTCGGTACAGATGATTCCTATAAATTTGTAAATGCGGTACTTGACAGTATTAAAAATAAGTCTTAAAA
>CAJPPE010000165.1 GCA_905372345.1 uncultured Treponema sp.
TCTTTACAGTAGCCATGTTTTAATTACCTCCAACCACGATTATTTCTTCTTACCGGCAACGGTCTTTTTCTTACCCTTGCGTGTTCTGGCATTTGTCCTAGTTCTCTGTCCGCGTACCGGAAGACCCTTTCTGTGTCTTTGACCGCGGTAGCAGCCGATATCCTGAAGACGCTTGATATTTAAAGCCACTTCGGTTCGAAGGCGGCCTTCTACCTTGTACTCTCTGTCAATCACTTCGCGGATTGCAGCTAACTCGGCTTCATCCAAATCATTCATTTTCTTCATCGGATCAACCTTTGTAGCTTCACAAATTTTGTTTGCCGATGAAGTCGAAATTCCATAAATGTACGTTAATGAAACATTAACATGTTTGTTAGGGAGGTCAACTCCCGCAATACGAGCCATTATCCAGTGTCCTCCGTTAACCTTGTCTTTGTTTATGCTTAGGATTTGTACAGATTATCCGTACTATTCCGTTGCGTTTAATAACCTTACATTTATCACAAATAGGTTTTACACTTGTTCTAACCTTCATATTCACTCCTTCAAAGAATGTATTCTATATCATTCTTAAAAAAAATTCTATAGGTTCCTTGATCTAATCTTGCCTTTTTTAAGCAAGCCGTCATGATGGTGCATTTTAAGCAAAGCTTCAACTTGGCTCATTGTATCCAAGTCAACACCAACCAAAATAAGCAATGAAGTTCCGCCCATTAACATTGAAATATTTCTGGGGAAACTAAATGCCCACTGAATTAAAGTAGGAAGTACTGCAATCGCAGCCAAATAAAGCGAACCGGGCAATATCAATCTGTTTAAAATCTTCTGTAAATATTCTTCAGTCTTGTCGGTTCTAATTCCCGGAATCGAGCCGCCGTTTTCCCTTATTTGTTTTGCTATTTCCGTTGGATTAAGTGCAACCTGTGTGTAAAAGTAAGCAAAGAAAATAATCAAAACAACATACATAATGTTATAACCCCAGCCGTCTGAGCGCAAAAATCTTGCAACAGCAGCCAACCAAGAAACATTCGAACCCCACATCTGCGAAAGCATGAGGGGAAAGGTTAAAAACGATGAAGCAAAAATGATGGGAATAACACCCGAGGGGTTAATCTTAAACGGAATATAGGTATTCTGTCCGCCATACATTTTTCGGCCGATAACGCGCTTTGCATAATGAACCGGTATTTTGCGCTGGCCCTGTTGTTCGTAAACAACCAAGGCTATAATTCCTACAAACATCGCAAAAGCAATAATTACAAAAACAAGGTTTAATTCGTTATTGCTTACAAGCTTGATCAATTCCCAAACAGCCTGAGGAAGACGGGCTACGATACCAGCAAAAATCAACATTGAAATACCGTTTCCGATACCTCTTGCAGTTATCTGTTCACCCATCCAAACGGTAATCATAGTACCCGTCGTTACCGTAACCATCGTAATAAACAAGTGCAAAACAGGACTTGAAATTACAACAGCACCGGGTATTGCTCTGGCCCATGTACCTACAGCAGAAGATTGAAGAAGGGCAACAAAAACGGTAATGATTCTTGTCCAAACTTGAATCTTTTTGCGTCCTCCGTCTTCTTCCGCTATTTTTTTAAGGCGCGGGAAAATAATCATGGCAAGCTGCATCAATATCTGAGTCGAAATATAGGGCATTACGCCGAGCATAAATACCGAAAAGTTCGAAAACGCTCCTCCGACAAAGAAGTCCATGTGATCTGCAAAAGCATTTCCCTGACCTTGCCGAAAGTATGCTGTGAGAGCACTAGGGTCGATACCGGGGATGGTGAGTACCGAACCTAAGCGGAAAACTGCTAAAACTATGATCGTAAAGAAAATACGGCTTCGTAAATCCTTTATTTTGAACATATTTGCAACTACATTATTAGCCATTTTTACCGCCTTTTATGCTTCAGACTGAACTATTGTTCCGCCTGCCTTTTCTATTTTTTCCTTAGCCGATGCAGAAATTTTATCTACATCAACCGTCAATTTTTTTGTTATATCTCCCGTTCCCAAAACTTTAACGTAAAGAGAACCTTTTCGGAGAAGACCTTTTTGCATTAAGGACTCTTTGTTGACAGTCTCGCCGTCGCTGTACTTTGTCTCAAGCATGGCAAGGTTTACAACATAGAATTCCTTTTTAAAAGGATAGTTTGAAAATCCTTTTTTTGCAACACGGCGGTACAAGGGCATCTGACCGCCTTCAAAGCCGGCATAAACCTTGCCGCCTGAACGGGCTTGCTGACCCTTATGTCCCTTTCCGGAAGTTTTTCCCCAGCCGGAAGAAGAACCGCGTCCTACAATCTTCTTTTTATGAGTTGCTCCTGCAGGAACAGTTAAATTAAATTCGGACATTAGTTTAACTCCTTAACTTCAACTACATGAGCAACGGATTTTACCATACCTAAGATAGCAGGATTTTCCTCATGCTCAACTACAGAGTTGATCTTTTTTAATCCCAAAGAGCGTACCGTCGCGCGGACATGGTGTCTTTGCCCGATTGTGCTTTTTATCAATTTAATACTAATTCTCTTTGCCATTTACTTACCCCCATACATCCAAAAGGGTTTTTCCGCGGCTCTTAGCAATTTTTTTGCCGTCCATCAAAAGACTTGCAGCATCAAAGGTTGCCTTAACTACGTTTACTGCGGAGCTTGATCCCAATGACTTTGAAAGCAAGTCGGTTGCACCGGCAGCTTCCATAATAGCACGGATTGTACCGCCTGCGATAATTCCCGTACCGGAACAAGCAGGGCGCAAAAGAACTGACGAGCCCTTGAACTTGCCTTGAACCTCATGAGGAATTGTGCCGTTTTTAAGCGGAAAGGTTACCATATTGGCTTTTGCCTTTTCGATACTCTTTCGAATAGCATCGCTTACGTCATTTGCCTTACCGAAGCCGTATCCTACTCGTCCTTTTTGATCGCCGACAACAGTTAGAGCAGAAAAGGAGAACCTGCGTCCGCCCTTTACAACCTTAGCCGTTCGGTTCAATTTAACAAGCTTTTCAACATATTCTTTATCGGTATGCTGGTTATCGCGTTTTGATTCTTTTTGATGACTCATAACCTCTCCTAAAACTTAATTCCTGTTTTTCTTGCACCGTCAGCAACGGCCTTTACAACACCGTGGTAAAGATATCCGTTCCTGTCAAAAACAACAGTGTCAATATTTTTTTCCTTGAGGCGCTTGCCGATTTCTTCACCGACCTTTGCCCCAGATTCAACATTAACCTTAAGCGATCGAAGAGCTTCTTCCATTGTAGAAACGGCAGCCAATGTCTTGCCCTCTACATCGTCAATAACCTGAACCGAAATGCGCTTATTGCTTCGGAACACGGTCATGCGCGGGCGTTCTGCAGTACCGAAAATAGACTTTCGAATGTGCATCTTTCGCTTAAATCTTTTTCTATCTTTATCATTACGTTTTTTGTCCATAACACTACCCTTACTTTACACCGGACTTTCCGACTTTTCGTTTGATGATTTCGTCTTCGTAACGAATTCCCTTGCCCTTATAGGGTTCCGGGCCTCTCAACTTTCGTACCTGTGAAGCAAATTGCCCGACAGCTTCTTTTGAAGCTCCTGAAATAATAACCTTCAGCTGGTCAACCTTTACTTCAATTCCTTCGGGAATAAGAACGGAAAAGTCGTTTGAATAACCCAAAGCCATTACAAGGAGTTTGCCTTGAACTTCGGCTCTGTAACCTACACCATTGATTACCAAGGTCTTTGTAAAGCCGGTGCTTACGCCGGTTACCATGTTGTTAAGAAGACTTCGATATAAACCGTGATAAGCCCTTGTTTGAAGCTCATCATTCTTTCTTGTTACAAGAACATGATCGCTTTCAACCTTAAAATCAACAGCCTCTGTGTGATAATCTTGTGAAAGTTTTCCCTTGGGTCCTTCAACGGTAAAGATACCGTTTGCAACATTCACTTTTACACCTGCAGGAATAGCAACAGGCAGTTTTCCAACTCTTGACATATTGCTCCTCCTACCAAACCTTGCAAATAAGCTCGCCGCCTACTTGGCTTTCGCCGGCAGCTTTTCCGGTAATGATACCCTTTGAAGTCGATACAATAAGAGTACCGTAGCCGTTAAAAACTCTCGGTAAGCTCTTATAACCTAAATATACTCGGCGGCCGGGTGTGGAAACCCTTTCGATTCCGTGAATAACCGAAGATTCTTTATCATCGTATTTTAAAAATACACGGATATTGCCGGCTCCTTCCTGGGTCATTTTTTTAAAGTTTTTAATATACCCTTCCGATTTAAGAATACTGATAATT
This sequence comes from uncultured Treponema sp., assembly GCA_905372345.1. GTDB lineage: Bacteria > Spirochaetota > Spirochaetia > Treponematales > Treponemataceae > Treponema_B. The sequence goes on from CAJPPE010000165.1 coordinate 4,302, forward strand.
TCCCACTTCATCTTTGAAGAAGGAACATCAACCGATTCGTGACCGGCTGAAGCAGCATTTCTAATTTTAGTAAGCATATCTGCTATTGGATCTGAAACACTCATTATCGTTCCTCCTACCAACTTGACTTTGTAACGCCGGGGATTTGCCCTTCGCTTGCCAATTTTCTAAAACAAACACGGCACATTTTGAATTTTCGCAGATAACCTCTTGGGCGTCCGCAAACCTTGCATCTGTTATACTGCCGTGTCGGATACTTCGCTTTTCTGTTAGCTTGATTAATTTTTGCAACTGTAGCCATGAAATCCTCTCTTACTTCCTAAAGGGCATACCAAACTTTGCAAGAA
>CAJPPE010000166.1 GCA_905372345.1 uncultured Treponema sp.
TGGATACTTCTCTTAAAGTGTCCTCGCCTAAATGTAATACTTTCATAGGGCATAATTATACAAAATAAGGGCTGCACCGTCAACTATGCAGTAAATTTTCTCAATAATTTATGCTAATAATAATTTTATTAAAAAACTATTCCAAAATCTCCCTTATCAGTGCCAGATTGTACAAAATGATAATCTTATCGGCGGTGCCGCCTGTGGAGATATTGTTTTTTTCGCACCATGCCGAAAATTCCTTTATAGAAGTTTCTTGGGCCGGTTTATCGTTTATACAAAGAAGGCTGTAAGCTTTTTTTTGTACCTCAAGTAGGGCTTTTTCGCCCTTGCGATTTATAATTGTAGTGTCGCAGGTAGTTTCAATCATCTTAACAATAATTTTTACAAAGTCCCCGCCTTTCGAAAAAGTTTTTTTATAGAGGGGAAGCCAATTTTGAAAGTGTTCTGCAAAGCCTGAAAGAGCTAAGCCCCTCACTCCCCCGCTCCCTAAATTATTAAAGGCTTGTAAAGAAGCCGGGGAGCAGGCTTTAAGCTCAAAATCTTTTTTTAAGGGAAGAGAAAAGGCAGCAATTTCTTTGCTTAAATCGGTGAAGGCTTTTTTTTCTTTTATTATACGTAAGGTGCAGGTATTTAAGATAAGAAGCAAAAATAAGGCCCCCTTATAGGTGTTTACCCCGCCCGTTAAATCGAACAGTTTTTTTTCTTGTTTTTTTCCGTATTCACGCAGGGCTTCAAAGGATCCGCAATCTTTTTCGCTTAAATTTTTAATTGCATTCCCTATCAGGGGAACACATTCAAGCATGAGTAAAAAATCCATATCCTTGTGGGAGCCTTGAGAATTAGCCGTAACACAGCCGAAGCCCAATGGACGGCAAAGCTCTGCAAGGAGGGAGCTTTCGGTTAAATTACCCAAAAGTTTAAAAATATCCCTGTCGCTAGACAGGTCGTTAGACCAATCTTCATGAACTTTTTTTAAGATAAAATCCATTATTTCTTTTTGGGAATGAACACGGCTCCTCGCACAGATCACGGCATCTTTTTCGCATAAAAAACATTTCCGCCTCTTATCATTTTGGGGGAAATCATTACGCGAAAAAAGTTTTTCCGCAGTTAAAACATCGATATCGGCAAGGCGGCCAAGGGATTCATCATCTTCAATTTTTATGCTCAAAGCCTTCACTTCCAAAGGCGGAGCATCTACAATCAAAAAAAAGATTAAGCCTTCTTCATCAGTATAGGAATGAAAAATTTTTATAGGGGCCATCTTTTTTTTACATTCCAAAAAAATGCGATATACAATCCAATTCGATTCGATTGAGCCCTTTTTTCCGCCCGGAATATTGGCCCTGATTACTACAAGTGTTTTAAAAGGAAAACGGCTTAAAAGTTCTTTTTCAAAGGAGTCGGTTTTTTCTCTTTTTTCCAATAAGGATAAACTCATCTTTTCTCCGGTATCAATTAGTTTTTTGCTTTAAAGACCTTAAAAAATTATAAGTTATTTCCGGTAAAAAGGAACGTACTTCTTCAAGACTATTATTTTGAAATGCTTTTCTAACCTGCGTTGCAGAAATTATTTGCTGTTTTTGAGTTTTTTTACGCTCAATTATTTTTACCTCACATTGAGGAGGAAGCTCATTCAATAGAGTTTGATTATATATTTCGGTACTTGGGTCTAATGGTTCTTCTCCCAAAAAGCGGATTTTAATATTAAAAAGAGGAACAAAGTATTTTAAAAATATCCTTGCATCGAGTTGGGTTTGATTTTTACTTATCAAACTTTTTTCTTTTAAAAAATAGGACGGAAAGGTCGCTCCGCTTATTAAAAATTGAGATGAGGGAAGCACTACTACATTTTTTAGGTCTTCCGTATTTTTTTTGATAAGCATAAAACGGTCATTAAAAGAAAAAAAACTTTTGTCTGTCTCAACGGCAAAAACAAAAAGGAGGCTCTTGCTTCCGCAATAGTCTAAGGCTTTTTCTATTAAATATCTGTGGCCGAGGGTAAAGGGATTTGCATTCATAACTATGGCTGCATTTCCCTCATCGCTTATACTTTCAAGTAAACCGTCGGGGCAATAAGGAAAGAGCTCATTCTTTAAAACCTCCTCTACGTTTTTTTCTCCCCTGTATAATAAGGAAGAATCATCCGATGAGGCTAAGTTTATAAAACCTGCTCCCGTAAAAAAAGAAACGCTTGATCTTTTTGTAAATATAAAAAAGAACTTATAACCTTCTCCGTAAGCCTCTTTTAAGAGGGCAGAAAGAATCTCATCTGTAAGACCGAGTCCCTTAAATTCATCCTTTACGGCAAAGCATTTTAAGATATTTTTTTCCCGCCCTCCGCAGGCGGCCAAATTGTCGGCTTCATCAAAAATGCCGTAAACACTTTCAAGAGAGTCTGCAAAAAGAGAGTTTTCTTTTAAAAGAGCTGTAAATTTTTCTTTTTGACTTTTAAGCTCTAGATTAATTTTTTGTAAATTAGTCATCTACCCTTAGTTTAGGCTTTTTAAGTATTCTTCGCGTCCCAGTTTATAAAGGTTGTTCCCCTTGGAATCGATTATGCAGGTTACGGGAAAGTCTTCAACATAGAGCTTCCGGACAGCTTCAGCTCCCAAATCTTCATAGCAGATAACTTCGGCCGATTTAATTCGGCTTTTAATCAAGGCAGCGGCTCCTCCGATGGCGGCAAAATAACAAGCTCCATGTTCTATTATTTTTGCAACTACCTCATCGTTTCTTTTTCCTTTTCCGACCATAGCCATAAGCCCCTCATCTAAAAGCTGAGGTGTATAGGCATCCATTCTGTAACTGGTTGTAGGCCCTGCAGAACCTATTGGCTCTCCGGGCTTTGCAGGACTCGGTCCTACATAGTACATGACAGCCCCCTTTACATCTATGGGGAGTTTTTCTCCCTTTTCTAAAAGTTCGCATAGGCGTTTGTGAGCTGCATCTCTTCCCGTATAAATATAGCCGTTCAATAAAACAATATCTCCGGCCTTAACATCTTTTAAATCTTCCCTTGTAAATGGTGTTGTAAGTTTTTTCATCTCAGACATTTTTCCTTCCTCCCTTATAAAGTAACTTCCTTATGGCGTGTTGCATGACAGTTTATATTTACACAAATAGGAAGACCGGCAATATGTGTGGGATAGGTTTCGATTAAAACCCTTAAAGCCGTAGTCTTACCTCCGTAACCTTGGGGGCCTATACCTAAGGCGTTGACTTTCGCAAGCATTTCTTTTTCGAGGTCTGCATAGAAAGGATCGGGATTATAACTATCCATAGGTCTCATCAAGGCTTTTTTTGCTATCAAGGTTACCTTATCTACGGTACCGCCTATTCCGACACCTACAACTATGGGAGGACAGGGGTTGGGCCCTGCAAGTTCTACAGTTTCCAATATGAATTTTTTTACTCCCTCAAGGCCGTCGGAGGGTTTTAACATTCCAAGGCGGGACATGTTCTCTGAGCCGAAACCTTTGCCTGCAAACATAATATGAAGTTTATCGCCGGGTACAATATTATAATGGATTACGGCAGGCGTATTATCCTTTGTGTTTACCCTGTTGTAAACGGGATCGGCAACAACGGATTTTCTTAAATAGCCTTCCGTATAGCCCTGCCTTACGCCCTCATTTATAGCATCTTCAATATAGCAGCCTTCAATGTGAACATCTTGTCCAATCGTAACAAAAACTACGGCCATTCCCGTATCTTGGCACATAGGCGAATTCGTATTTTTTGCAATATCGGCGTTTTCTATAATCTGATCGAGAGTATCACGGGCTAAGCTCCATTTCTCCGCTTCCCGCGACATCTTTAAACTTGTCAATACATCTTGCGGAAGATAATAAGCGGCTTCAATAGCCATCCTCTTAACTTCTTCCGTAATTTTTTTTGCTTCTACAACGTGCATACTCAAAAATACCCCCAAAAGTTATTCTTGGGGGTAATTATAGAACATTAAAAGATTACTGTCAATTGATGAGAAGTAGACTTACAGCTTAATAGTTTCTACCATGTATCGGATGGAGTTTCCCAGTTTATCATATTGATGTTTTTCGATTACAAAGATGAGGCTTGTATTTGTGTTATCGATAATTACTTTTTTTATTGCGTAGTCCCGTACACCTGATCTGGTTTTTCCTTTTTGACCGGTTGCTTTCTTTATCTTATTGCCGTTAGGTTTGATGATTTCAATTTCAATATAAAAGGAAGCTTCTAAATTGGATTTTTTATCCTTGTATAACATTACCTTATACTCGTCGTTGGTTTCAAAGTCTTTAAAAATCAAGGTGGTTTCGTTTATTGTAGAATCCGTAGCGGCATAAATAGCTCTTCCCTCATTTTTATCGCTTATCTTCCATTTTAAAAGAGAAGGATTAGCCCTATCCAAAAGGCTTAAAAATATATTTTTACTGTCTTTATCGGCTGTTTCAGATGTCGGACTTGTTATAAAGCGTCCTGAAGGTAAAAAGTTATTTTCTGCTACATCTACCCCATAAATTTCTGCATAGGCACGATAGGTTTGATCGGTTAATCCGTATTGTCCGAAAGCAAATTTACTTCCGTCAGCCGAAAAACCTAAATTAACAAAGGTCGCAATATCGCCTGCAAACAGAAAAAAAGAACAAAAAA
>CAJPPE010000167.1 GCA_905372345.1 uncultured Treponema sp.
AATACTTTTTTTGCTTATTTTGATCCCGGTTTTAATACAATTATAAATACGGACTCTGTTAGAGAGCATTATAGTTTTGAAAATGTCGATGGAATGACTGTTCTTCAAGAGATTCTTGACTTGGATTATCTTATTCGGAATATATCTATAGATGAACAGCTGATAGATGGAATCTTGTTTCTTAATTCAAATCTTCCTTCAGACAAACAGGTAGATGAGGCTTATATAAAAAAGAATTTAAAGAGTTTTTCTTCAAAACTTGAAAATACTCTGGGCAAGGATACGCTAAGAAATCTTGCAAAGTTGATTAAAAAAGACCCAAAGTTTGAAGATACAACAAAATCACCCCGTATTTTCTCTGAAATCGAAGAATATAAAACACGCCTTATGACAAATTTTAGTGCAGATACAAAAAAAATTATTAAACTAAGGCAAGATGTTCAAATGGCTTCGCTTATAGAAGCCTTATTTGGAAGTACTGAAATTCTCAAGCTTGATGTCTATAATGAAGAATTAAATAATAAAATTCAGTCCTTAACCGGACTTTCGTTAGATTGGATAACACCGCTGGAGATTTTAAAAACATATACAAAGAGCTTTTTTGCACCTTTTATAGAGCCTTTTTTAAGAGAGCTTTTGGTCGAGGGTATTTTTGAGGATAAAAAAATGAAGTCTGAATTTGCAACAGACTATTATTACTGCTCGGCTGTTGTAGAAAAGATAAATGAATTGGAACAAGTTATGCATGGTAAAAATGAGTCCTCAATAGAACTTATAAAAGGTTATCTAACAAGAATTGAAGCCGGGGGCGATTTTGAAAAGCCCTTATCAAAAATTCTTGATGAAGTTAACCTGCGTGCAAAGAAATTTTTAGAAGAAGCGGGTAAGCATTATTTGAACTTACTGAAATTTTGTAATATAATAATAAAGGACACTTATAAGACTGTTCATGAAAATGTTCATAATATAACGGCAATGATAAATTCTACAAAAAATAAAGACAGGTTTGCGGCTTTTGCAAACGGAATGGAAAATTTTGAAAAAATGATAGAGCTTTTAAAAAGATATGTTGTAATCGATATATCGGAATTAAATGAAAAGGCAGGTAAAAATTATGAAAACCACCTCAAATGAAGAAGAATTAAAAGATGAGTTAAATTCAACCGATAATAAAAAATACACCGATAAGATTTTTCATCAAGAAAAAGAAATTTTTGATTTAAAACAACTATTGCAAATTTCAAAGAGTTTAAATTCCGTTTTGGAATTTGACCGTTTGATTGAAGCGATATTATATATAGTTATGGCTCAGTTAAAAACCTTTGGAGCTGCAATTTTTACAAAAAAATCATTTGCCGATAACCTATTTGTATTAAACAGGGATCATTACGGTTTTGATATATCCCGCGATGTTCAATATTCTATAAATGTAGACCACCCTCTTATAAATTTTTTGGACAAATCCGATTCAGGGCATACTCCGAATGAGATAAGGCAAAACATAGAAACTGATAAAATAGTACAAGACTTATTTAGTCTTAAACCTTCTTTTTTTGTACCCTTAAAGGCAAAAAATAGAATGATAGGTTTTTTGCTTTTAGGCGAAAAAATGGAAAGGTCTCATGAGTTTACCGATTATGAAAAAAATATTATAGAAAATATAGCATCCTTAGCTGCTATAGCCATAAATAACTCTCAGCTTTTAGAAATGAGTACAACCGATATAATGACTCATCTAAAATTAAAGCATTACTTTTTTACTCTGCTTATGGAGCGTTTGGATACTATCAATTCTTCAGACTCAAAAGATTATCTATCCATTTTGATGCTTGATATAGACTTTTTTAAGAAGGTGAATGATACTTATGGTCATGCTGCCGGTGATATTGTTTTGGAAGAGGTCGCAAGAATTATAAAATCATGTACAAGGAATGTAGATACGGCTGCAAGATACGGCGGCGAAGAATTTGTAGTGATGTTTAATAATACTACGCCTAGTGCTGCTATGACTATAGCCGAAAGAATCAGAAAACTTGTAGAAGATAAGGTTATACTTTATGATGGACAGAACATTGAGGTTACTATTTCCATAGGGGTATCAAGTTATAATTTTGATAATGAATCGGCAAAGTCTATAGTTGAAAGAGCTGACAATGCCCTGTATGAATCCAAGCGGAATGGAAGAAATTGTGTAACATTATCTGAAAAAAACTTGCCTAAAGCTTGATAATTTTCGATATTTTATGCTATGAATTACTTACGAAAACCTTTTAAGTATACATATAAAAATGCCGTACTAGCCATAGCCGTGATAAATGTTGCTGTTTTTATTTTTACAAGTCTTTTTAGAAATTTGACTGCATATCTAGGCTTGGTCCCTTTTCTTGTAGTGGATAAACAAGCTTATTGGCAGTTTTTCACCTATCAATTTGTTCATGGGGGCTTTTTTCATTTGGGGATTAATATGCTTACCCTATTCTTTTTCGGTGTTCCGGTAGAACAAAAAATCGGGACAAAGGAATTTATACTTTATTATCTTTTAGTAGGTACAATTGATGGGCTTTTGAGTTTTTTGGTATATGCAGCAACCGGTTTTTATTATATAAACATTGTAGGAGCTTCGGGTGCAATTTTTGGAGTTTTACTTTTATATGCCGTAATTTATCCTAATTCGGTAATCTATCTTTGGGCGGTAATTCCCATACCTGCACCTCTTTTGATTGTAGGTTATGGCGTAATTGAGCTTATAAGCATGTTCTCGGCAAATGATGATATTGCTCATTTGACTCATTTTATCGGACTTCTTGCAGGCTGGGTATATATAAGAATCCGTTTTGGAATAAAGCCTCTTAAAGTCTGGAATTCAACGGGACGGTAAAATTATCCGATAATTAGGCTATGAGAAAGCTGATAGCGGGACTTCTGTTTTTTATAAGTTTTTATCTATATGCGGATACTTATTCCGGGTCTTCTGACAGTGATGCTTTGATTGTAAGGGCTCCTGTCTGGGTATTCCTTGATGAAGCACCTCAATTAAAAGATGATGAGAGCAAGGCTAAATTCATTCCGCCTAAGGAGGCCTTGCTTGAGCTTTCAGCCTATATTTTATCAGGTATGACCTACGGTCTAAACTTTGTATATACTCCCTTGGACAAAAAACGTAATGTAGATGAATATTTTGAGCTTGAACCTGTTTTTAAACCAAGCACCAAAGATATAAAAATTACGGATGTAAGGGTTAAATACCCTTATTGCTATTCTTGGGCCGAATACGGCATTCCCGAATCCTATACGGGGCATTTTAAGCTCTGGACAAACAATGCCCATAAGACAATAAAGGGTAGGGGAAAGGGAGACCGATTTGATGAGCTTGAAGGGGTTTATGCCGCTTATACCGATGCGGTAAAAAATGCTGTCCGTGAATATGCGCGAGGTTTTTTAAAAAATAAACCTAAGGAAATCAGAGGGGCTGTTTTGATAAAATCATCTCCCCGCCTCTTTGTCGAATCGGGCTTTTTTAAGGCGGAGCTTGAACTTTATATCCAAATAGATGAAATCATAAAATATACGGTTTTTTAACTTATGAATTTGATATCGGCACCCATGGCTGCAATAACTCATTCCGCTTTTAGAAGGCTCATAGCTTGCTTTAAGGAACCTGATGAGTATTTTTCGGAAATGATACATGCTCCCTCGGCTATTTCAGGCGGAGGTTTTGAAAAATGGTATTTTAGGGCAAATCCGTCGCCTGAAAAGCTTGTTTGGCAGATTACAAGCCCTGATGAGGATGCCGCTGCCGCTTGCGTTCCTCTTTTGCTTCGGTATGGAGGTTTCGGCATTGACCTAAATATGGGCTGCTGTGCTCCGCAGATTGTAAACACCGGTGCCGGTTTTGCATGGATGAAAAAGCCGCTTTCAGAGACGGCCTCATTGGTGAACAAGGTCAAAAAAGCCGTCCTGTTGTATGATGAGCAAGAGGCCGGGCCTCAAACGGAGCCTATCCGCCTTAGTGTAAAACTGCGCTTAGGCGAAGAAGAAAACTATGATAGGCTTTTATCCTTTTGTAAGATGCTTGTTTCGGAAGGAGTAGAGTTAATTACCCTCCACCCCCGTACTCAAAAGCAAAAATACTCACGCCCTTGTAAACATGAGTACACAGCCCGCCTTGCCTCCGATTTACCGATTCCGGTCTACGGTAACGGAGATATAAATTCCCTTGAAACCTTAGAAAAAGTTAGCTCAAAATATCCATGTTCCGGCTGGATGATAGGACGGGCTGCCGTGCAAAAACCTTGGATTTTTTATGAACTTTTAAAAGGTGTTTTAAAAAACGGAACAGCCGAAGACAAGGACGAAAAAATCGAAATCGATTTATTAAAAACGGCAGAGCTCTTTTTAAGTTTTTTACGGGAAGAACAGCCTCAAGAATTTTACCTTACAAGGGCGCAAAGGTTTTTTGCTTTTTTTTGTGATAATTTCAGCTTTGCCCACCACATAAAAAGCAAGGTTCTAAATTGTAAAAACCTTGACGATATGCTTTACAATTTAAGTGCCTATTTTGAAGAGGTTCCTGAAGACAGGCTCATAAGAGTTTAGTTTTTTTGATGTAAACATTCTAATAATACATATTCAATAT